>JAVWJF010000414.1:0-502 GCA_036639195.1 Longicatena sp. | reverse complement strand
AATGACTACTTTACTTGAGGCAGGATTTATTGATACATATCGTACATTATATCCTGATGCAATTGAGTATTCTTGGTGGTCATATCGTTTTAATTCAAGAGAAAAAAATGCTGGGTGGAGAATTGATTACTTTGTAACGTCTGGATCTCTAAGAGATAAAGTAGAAGAAGCTAAAATATATGGTGATATTCTTGGTTCTGATCATTGTCCGGTTGGGCTAAAGATTAATTTATAGATGTCTTAAGGGAAATGTGGTAAACTAATAAAAATTAGTTGGAGGAATAGAATATGAATGTAAGAGAAAGAGTAGAGAATCATTTAGATGAGCTATTACAACATTTAAAGACTTTAGTTAGTTATAATTCTGTTGAAGGAGTTGCTGAAGATGGATATCCTTTTGGAAGAGTACCAGCAGCTTGTTTAAATAAAGCGCTTGAAATTGCAGCATCTTATGGATTTAAAACTGTTAATTTAGATAACTATGCAGGTTATGCTGAAATGG
>JAVWJF010000413.1:258-505 GCA_036639195.1 Longicatena sp. | reverse complement strand
AATGGATATCTATGAGGAATAATCTTTTGGATATCATTTGAATTATATAACATCATTAATCCTCCCATTTCTTAAAGATTAATGATGCATTATGTCCACCAAATCCTAAAGAGTTATTCATAGCATAATGAATATCTTTTTTTCTACCAACATTAGCAATAATATCTAAATCACAATCTTCATCTTTTTCTTGATAATGAATTGTTGCTGGTAAATATCCTTCTTCTAATGCTTTAATACAAATCAC
>JAVWJF010000413.1:0-248 GCA_036639195.1 Longicatena sp. | reverse complement strand
CCTAATAAATGTCCTGTATATGATTTTGTAGAAGACATTGCTAACTTATAAGCATGATCTTTAAATGCATGTTTCACAGCAGCTGTTTCAGTTTTATCATTTAATGGAGTACTTGTTCCATGAGCATTGATATATTCAACATCAGAAGCTTCAATACAAGCATCTTCAATCGCTTCTAACATTGCTTTAGCACCACCAATACCACCTTCAACAGGAGCAGTAATATGATAAGCATCACAAGTTGCTCC
>JAVWJF010000412.1:0-505 GCA_036639195.1 Longicatena sp. | reverse complement strand
AAATTTTTTATACAATTTGTTTAGTTTTCTGCTTACAGTAATAGAAGTAGCTCCATATTGGAATGTAAATTATTGCTAGGTATAAGTAGATATTTTCTATTCCTTCCATAGAAGTAGCTCCATATTGGAATGTAAATTTAAAACAAATGTTAAAGTCAAGAAAGTATCATGTAGATAGAAGTAGCTCCATATTGGAATGTAAATATTGTTGCATGAATTGTAGTTATAAATGGTTATGTAATAGAAGTAGCTCCATATTGGAATGTAAATGTAAGTCCATCATTTAATATAACCTTACATGGTATTATAGAAGTAGCTCCATATTGGAATGTAAATAACTTTATTATATCGTCCATATCAATTGCATTATCAATAGAAGTAGCTCCATATTGGAATGTAAATGTAGTTCCATCAGTATAATTAAAGAATAATCTTTGCATAGAAGTAGCTCCATATTGGACTGTAAATATTAAAGTTTGAATAGTTCCTACTTGAGTTGTAAGAT
>JAVWJF010000411.1:0-514 GCA_036639195.1 Longicatena sp. | reverse complement strand
ATTTAGATCTAATCCTAGCAAGAAATCCTAAATTAGCAATTGTAGATGAACTCGCTCATACCAACGTCATGGGATCGCGTCATTCAAAAAGATATAACGATGTACAAGAGCTTCTTCAAGCAGGTATTGATGTATATACAACCTTGAATGTTCAGCACTTAGAAAGTCTTCAAGACATTGTCGCATCGATTACTAGAATATATGTAAATGAACGAATCCCTGATAAAATTTTTGATCAAGCAGATCAAGTTATTCTAGTTGATATTGAACCAATTGAATTAATTAAACGATTAAATGAAGGTAAAATATATAAAAAAGCACAAATTAATCGAGCTTTAAATAATTTCTTTATCACTAATAATTTAGTCGCACTAAGAGAAATTGCACTCCGTAGAGTTGCAGACCGAGTGAATAAAACTGCTGATGTAGCAACCAAAGGCTTCACCAAAGAACATATTATGATTTGCTTATCTAAGTCACCCACCAATGCATCCGTCATTCGCACTGCATCCCG
>JAVWJF010000410.1:0-526 GCA_036639195.1 Longicatena sp. | reverse complement strand
CAAATCACCAATAGAAGTAGCTCCATATTGGAATGTAAATTGTTTTTACAGGCTAAAAAATTAGATGGTGTAACAGATAGAAGTAGCTCCATATTGGAATGTAAATATTGGATTCCAAGTCATTTTGAGGGTATGAAAAGTTATAGAAGTAGCTCCATATTGGAATGTAAATTCAGGTAAAGGTACTATGCCTTTTTCAATATTTTCTATAGAAGTAGCTCCATATTGGAATGTAAATAGGCTCATATTCAACTACTGTAAAGTCGATTAATCTTATAGAAGTAGCTCCATATTGGAATGTAAATTCGAGTATAAAGGTATTAAAGATTATAACCTTAAAAATAGAAGTAGCTCCATATTGGAATGTAAATCTTATTTCTTTTAATGTTTTATCCACTACTGTACCTATAGAAGTAGCTCCATATTGGAATGTAAATTGTAAAAGTGAGAAACAATCTATTAAATTATAAAGATAGAAGTAGCTCCATATTGGAATGTAAATCCTAGACGCATACATAAGAACACG
>JAVWJF010000409.1:0-531 GCA_036639195.1 Longicatena sp. | reverse complement strand
GGGATGAAGATGACTTATAAAGATTTATTAGATTTTAAAAATCAGTTTATTGTTGATCGTGTATATCAAACAATAAAAAACAAAGAAGATAATGAAGAATTAGAAGATGCTTATCATGAAATGATAGAACAAGATAGTATTCATATGATTGTTTGTGGAGATGTAGAAGAACAAGAAATTCGTGAGATGGTGCAGAAGCATTTACCGTGTAAGGATAGAAATGCATCCGTTGAAACGTATTATACAGTATCAAATTCCATCCATGATGAATATAAAGAAGCTTATAAGAATATTTCTCAGACAAGTATCATGATGGTGTGGTTTAGTAATACTAGCGTGATGGATGATCATTATTATGCATTACGTGTAGCAAATGCAATCTTTGGCCAATATTCCACATCATTCCTGTTTCAAGAAGTTCGTGAAAAGAATAGTTTGTGTTATTCTATCTTTTCAAATCTTATTTCTTATGATGGTGCCTTAGGAGTAACTACGGGTGTTGAGAAAAAATACATCAAAAAAACGATTGCG
>JAVWJF010000408.1:0-532 GCA_036639195.1 Longicatena sp. | reverse complement strand
ATCCCTGTTCCAATTGCTGTTCCGCCCAAATTTACAACACTTAAAGCAGACGGCATGATGTCATTGAGCTTGTTTAAATCATTTTGTAAGGTATTTGCAAATGCGCCAAATTCTTGACCTAAGGTCATTGGAACGGCATCTTGTAATTGGGTACGACCCATTTTTAAGATATGGGAAAACTCATCTGATTTATTCTTAAAACTTTGAATCAAATTTTGAAACGGGCTGTTCAATTGCTCTATTGCAAAAATTAAACCCACTTCATTGGTTGACTGAGACATATTAATATCATTATTTGGATGTAAATATTGATATTCGCCTTTCAAATGCTCTAAATGTTCTAACCCAATATTAGCCAGTACTTCATTGATATTCATATTGGTGGACGTTCCAGCACCACCTTGAATCATATCAATTGGAAATTGGTCATGATATTTATAATTAATAACTTGTTCACATGCATATTGAATCGCATTGTATTTATTTTCTTCAAGTTTATTGAGTTTAAAGTTGGCTTCTGCGCATGCTGCTT
>JAVWJF010000407.1:306-535 GCA_036639195.1 Longicatena sp. | reverse complement strand
TGAATAAACCATATTCATAACGAATTGTGTTTCCAAATGCTGGATAAGATAGAGAAGCAAGCGAATCCATAAAACAAGCAGCAAGTCTACCTAAACCACCATTTCCAAGCCCTGCATCAGATTCTAATTCTTCTAAATCATGAATATTAATATCATAATCTGATAAGCCTTCCTTAGCAATTTCATAGATTCCTAAATTCATCATATTGTTAACCAATAATCTTCCAAT
>JAVWJF010000407.1:0-296 GCA_036639195.1 Longicatena sp. | reverse complement strand
ACTCCATTGAAAAATAATGAATTTGTTTTTGATAATTTGTTTTTGTAGCCATTTTTGTCATAGCCCAATTCACTGATGCAAAATCTCTAACCATTGTTTCTAGAACCATAAATTTTTCTGTAATATGAGATTCTTCTACCGTTCTCCCATATGATTCTATAATTCTTTTTGAAAATTCATATTTGAATTCTTCTTTCGTTTTAAACATAAATCTATCTCCCTTACTTTTTCTTTAATTCAAAAATCATACTAGAAAATGGTGCTATATTCACTGCAATAGAATCATCTTTATGAAC
>JAVWJF010000406.1:0-536 GCA_036639195.1 Longicatena sp. | reverse complement strand
AAAAGGGAATATACGAACAAGATCCATTTGCTAAGTTAGATCAAACAGGTGTAGGAGAATTAGTTAAAATAGCAGTTGAAAAAGGAAGAGCTACAAGACCAAATATCAAACTTGGTATTTGTGGAGAACATGGAGGAGATCCAAGTTCAGTAGAATTCTGCCATAACATTGGACTTGACTATGTATCATGTTCACCATTTAGAGTTCCAGTTGCTAGATTAGCAGCGGCTCATGCTCAAGTAAAGAATAAAAGATAGAGAAATATGAAAGAGGATGCATCAAAATGATTTTTCATTTCGATGCATCCTCTTTAATTTAGAATTTTAAATTAAGTATGTAATTCTAAAAGAATTACTAATAATAAATTATTGATGAAACTCCTTCAAGAGTTTCATCAATAATTTTACATTTTTAAATTTTAATTATGATACAGCCCTTGTATATAGTTACGGATAAGGTTTTAGATTTAATTGCCTTGTATTATTAAATAAGATTTTCTTTAATCAATATATCAATAATATCATAAGTAAATGATA
>JAVWJF010000405.1:0-547 GCA_036639195.1 Longicatena sp. | reverse complement strand
TCATGAACAAGGGGCTGCACATGCAGCGGATGGATATGCGAGATCTACTGGTAAAACAGGTGTTTGTTTAGCAACGAGTGGACCAGGGGCAACCAATCTTGTAACAGGTATAGCGACAGCGTATATGGATTCTATTCCGATGGTCGCAATTACAGGAAATGTTCCAAATGACTTAATCGGAAGAGATAGTTTCCAAGAGGTCAATATCGCAGGAATTACAATGCCAATTACCAAACATAATTTTATCGTACAACATGTAGAAGATTTAGCCGCAACGATAAGAAAGGCATTTGTGATTGCGAATTCTGGAAGAAAAGGACCAGTCCTAGTTGACATTCCTAAAGATGTTACGGCAGCCACATGTGAGTATACGCAATTGCCTCGTTTCCGTATTCGTAAACTTCCACGTGTAAATGATACAGAATTTGAAAAAGCACTGGATATGATTATGAAAGCAGAGCGCCCTATGATTTATGCAGGTGGAGGAATTATTTCAAGTAATGCGTCAAAGGAATTATTAGAATTCTCACAATATATGGATATTCCA
>JAVWJF010000404.1:0-553 GCA_036639195.1 Longicatena sp. | reverse complement strand
TGTTTGGAAAATGACCCTGTAAAAAGAACTCGTTACCTTTTATTTTATATTTTCCAAGACTTTCATTTTCATTAATCTGTTCGCTTGAATCAACAAGTAACATTGGTTCGCGGTGAGGTAATATATTTTTTATTTCTTCTTTATTCATTACAATATAATATCCTTTAAAGTTTTATTCAATTTCAAATAAGCTTTGACCATATTCAACAACATCACCACTTTGGAGTAAAATTGTTTTAATAATACCATCTTTTTCAGCAGTAATTTCATTCATTACTTTCATCGCTTCAATAATACAAAGAACATCACCTTTTTTGAAAGAATCACCAACGCTTACAAATGGTTTTGATTCTGGTGATGGTGAACAATAAAAAACCCCAACCATTGGTGAATTAATCGTTGAATTTGATGAGAGGTTGTTTGAACCCTGTTGAGATGCTTTATTTGAGTCTGAATTTTCAACAACTGGGATTGCTTGTGGTTGTGAAAGGTATGAAATTTGTGGTGATAAATTTTGCATTTTTTCTTTTTTTATGACGATTTTTTCATCACC
>JAVWJF010000403.1:0-558 GCA_036639195.1 Longicatena sp. | reverse complement strand
TACCGACTAATGCACATGCTGTTGCTAAAGCCACACCGTGTTGACCTGCGCCAGTTTCAGCAATAACCTTGGTTTTGCCCATATACTTAGCAAGTAAAGCCTCACCTAAGCAATGGTTAATTTTATGTGCACCTGTATGATTTAAATCTTCTCGTTTTAAATAAATCTGTGCACCACCTAATTGATCTGAAAGACGTTTAGCATAAAATAAAGGACTTGGGCGACCAACATAGTGGGTAAATAAATCAGCCAATTCATTTTGAAATTCTTGTTTGTTACGAATTTCTTCATAAGCCACATTAATCTCATCCATAGCTTGTTTTAAATGAGGTGGAATAAATTGACCACCATATTCACCAAAAAATCCATTTTCATTCGGTAAAGCAACACCATTGATTTGATGATCCATTTGAGTCCCTCATTTCAAAAACTTAGTTTTTAAGAATTATAACTTTCAATTTTATTCATATATTTTGAGGATTTTAAAGGATCTTTGAGATTTAAAAAATCTGTCGTCTATAGAGACAAGCAAAGATCCTATGTTAAAAAAATCCGATT
>JAVWJF010000402.1:0-602 GCA_036639195.1 Longicatena sp. | reverse complement strand
TGTAGAAACAAATCCATCTGCATTATTAAATGCTATCCATAGCTCTTGAATGTCATAATTAAAATTTTTGTTAACGTAATTAGTAGGCTTTATTGGGTTCTGTATATCCTTTTTATCAAATGTAAAATCAATAAATTTTTTAGATTCAACTCTATTATCCATAATAAACTCCTTTATAGGTCATTTCTTCCATCTGTAGACCCTTTTAAATTCATGTCATTTAATTTTTTATTATAACAATCTACATTATCATATTTAACTTTAAACAAAATTCCTTCATTTAATTTAAAACCTGGTATTGCTGAAAAAAATGATAAACAATTGCTACATGTAAAAACTCTCTTTAAATTAATAGTTCTAATTTGTGTTTGTATTGGATATTCATCTCCATATTTAAATACAGTTTTATATAAGGCTCCTTCACAATGAGGACATTGATATGTACTGATATAAAAATTATTTTTTAAATATGGAGATGAATTATAAATGTTATAATTTTCTAATATATTAGCTTCAATAACATTCCATTTCTTTTCTTTACTATTGTTCTCTTTAGACTGAAAAAACTCATTTAAATTCATGATATCCCTCCCAATACATAA
>JAVWJF010000401.1:0-640 GCA_036639195.1 Longicatena sp. | reverse complement strand
ATTATTTAAAGATACTGTTTCAAAACCATCAATTACTATGAACTTATCGTTTACTGTATCTACTATTTCACCTTTACCAATTAGATACGACCATTCTGCACTCAAATCATCTAATATATCTCTCATACTTTCATTTTTAGTAGACTCGTATCTTGTTCCAATATTAAGTTCGAACCAATCTTTAAAGGCATTACTTGCTGCATTAAACTTACGCTTAAAAGATGATCCATCCTCTTCTTGATATGGTGATGTTAATCCTATAATATTATAACCCTTATTTTTTATTTTTAAGAATTCATTACCAGACATGTAAATATTTTTTTCAAATGAAGTTGGAAATAATTGTCGATTAGTTGCTTCTGCGGAAGTAGCAAGCCCATCTAATTCTTCAACAGTCCAAGTATGTGTATTTTTCCATGAATCTGGATATTCACTTGCATCTTTTCCTGTATTAATTAAGTATTTTTCATAGTCTGATTGTATAACGTTTCCATTAAAATACATCTTATTTCTAATTAGATTATCTACAGAATTTACTGTGAAAACATTTTTCGCCATTTGTGGATCTTTTATTCCATAATACTTTCCATGGAAATCACTATTATCAGTTACAGCATCAACTCCACTATCAGTCTTATGG
>JAVWJF010000400.1:0-642 GCA_036639195.1 Longicatena sp. | reverse complement strand
TACCTTGATGTATTTACGTTTTGCATCTTATTTAAAAATTGTTGCTACTAGTCGGGCTGGTAAAGCAATCATTGAACTATCTAAAGATGTTTTCGATATTCGAGTAGCCACAAATTATAGAGATATTGAAGGGCTTATTAAGCTTGCTCCGACAGGTATGGGTATATATTCAAAAGCTAGTTATGTTGCTTATGCTGAAGCAATCCCGATGAATAGAGGACCTTTCTACATAGATCAAGTGATGTACGAAATAGTATTTGGAAATGGTAAAAAATGGAATAGTAAGGCTTACAATTTAGCCCTATCAGAATATGGCTATGAAAGACCATTATCAGAAATGCGAAAAATGGGAGATTAAACAATGAACAAATTTAAAATACTACTTATTCTTATTGCTAGTTTTACAGCAGCCTGCAGTCAAGCAGACAACTCTAACAAATTGACTGAACAGGAAGTCGAGAATGATTTAAAAAATGCAAGAGAAGCTTCCCTCTATGCGCAGTTTAATCAAATGTATTATACAAAATTTGTTTTTAGCGCTGCTTATGATGAGGTTAATCAAGTTTCAAAAACTAATGATCAGTTATTGAATTTTGCTAGTTATCAGGCCCACGCAATTAAAACTACTTACGACACTTTAGG
>JAVWJF010000399.1:0-665 GCA_036639195.1 Longicatena sp. | reverse complement strand
CTTCCTTTGTAGCATATAGGCTAATGACTGCTGCTATAAACTTCATCTTATATATTGGGTTTAATTTTTTTGTATCAGATTTTTTGCCAATTATTATTCCTGCTGGAACATTGTTCACTGTAGCAACAAGGTTTTGAGTCTGACCAATTAAGCAGCTACTTAGATAAACTCTTGCAAGCCGTTGCGCCACCTTTGGGCTACAAAAATTGTCATATCCCCAAGTTTTTCTAATAATATTTTCTAATGCTTTACTATCCTTTTGTGTAAATTGTTTGTACTGAACTTTCATAACTTCCTCCACTTTTTGTTCCAAATTGGTTGAATTATTTTGATTTAAAATATATGATAAAGTATACAGTTACTGTAATGTCAAGAAGGTAAATAAAATGAAAAAAAATGATTTGCGTTTTTCTATTTCTCAGTTCGCTAAACTTCATAATGTAAACAAAAGAACACTCCACTACTATGATGAGATTGGACTTTTTGCCCCTGCCCAAAAGGATCCCAACGGTTATCGCTATTACACTCCCACTCAAAGCATTGAATTTGAATATATTTTGATGCTCAAGGAGCTTAATATGCAGATCAAAGAAATTGATGAATACTTGCAGCACCCAAATCCCGATGATTTCATAAAAATTGTTGATGTCAAAACGAAAGAAATT
>JAVWJF010000398.1:0-675 GCA_036639195.1 Longicatena sp. | reverse complement strand
TTCCTTTCTTACTTGAAGGAGGAGGAATCGATGCACTTATGCCTTATATCGCAAAGATTGATTGGTCCTCAACCAAATCGATCACCTTCCTTATTCCCTGTGCTTTTGCTTATGGTTTATTATCAAGTAACTTAAATATGATCTGTGCCTCAGCAATTTCAAGGGAAGGTACGAATATTAGTTTCATGAAATATATTCCCGTTCCTTATATGCAACAAATCAATGCGAAAGTATTAAGTGGCTTTATCCTTGGGGAATTGCGATTTTCATTAAAATGCCTTTCATTCTAATGATGTTGTGTTTAATCATTTCCACCCTTACCCTAATCTTTGGTTGTTACCTAGGAATCTTGGTGGATTTAATTCATCCAAAACTTGTTTGGGAACAAGAAGCAAGCGCCGTCAAACAGAACTTCACCAGTGGGGCAGTTATGATGGGATGTATGGCATTAGCCTTTGCCTGTATTGGTGTCTTATTTGTGATAAGCGATTCGATGTTTGTCGCTTATTCTATTTTCCTAAGCATCCTATGTATTGCCATGGTACCTATATCGTATATCTTAGTTGCGAAAGTTGCTAACGTACGAATGCCTCAATTATAAAGTAAAGCGAAGAATTAATTTTCTTCGCTTTTTATATATCCTTAAATTTTAATTCCGATTTCTACCCCATCTCG
>JAVWJF010000397.1:0-693 GCA_036639195.1 Longicatena sp. | reverse complement strand
ATTCTTCGCTGTTTTCTGCATTATCACTTAGTTTACTAATTATAAATTCTAATCTTTCTTTAGCATTGTATAATCTTTCAAGTCCCGCTTTAGCTTGATTTAACATTTCCTCACTAAAGTTAATTGGGTTTCTGTAATGAGCTGATAACATAAAGAATCTTACTATTTCTAAATCATATAGTTTTGATATATCTCTTACTGTGAAGAAGTTACCTTTTGACTTACTCATTTTTTCGTTATTTATATTGATGTATTCGTTATGCATCCAGTAGTTTGAGAAAATCTTGCCACTTCTAGCTTCACTTTGCGCTATTTCATTTTCATGATGCGGGAATTTTAAATCTTGTCCTCCAGCATGTATATCTATAGTATCTCCTAAATATCTACGAGACATAACAGAACATTCTATATGCCATCCTGGTCTACCTACTCCCCATGGACTTATCCATCCTGGTTCTCCCTCTTTTTTAGCTTTCCATAAAACGAAGTCCATTGGATGTCTCTTTTGATCATTAACTTGGATTCTTGACCCAGCTTCTAATTCTTCTTGAATTTGTCCAGAAAGTTTTCCATAATCATTGAATTTTTTAGTATCAAAATATACATCTCCATTTACAGCATAAGCATAGCCTTTGTCTTCTAATTCTTTAACAAAGTCTATTATTTCTTGGATGTTATCAGTAACTTGTGGAT
>JAVWJF010000396.1:0-704 GCA_036639195.1 Longicatena sp. | reverse complement strand
ACAATTGCATATGTAGTTATTCCAAATGCATCTTTAATTTCAGCTTGTGCTGATCTGTCTGTCTTACCCTTTTCCATTCTATCAACAGAGATTATTAATCCCTTAATATCAACATTACCTTGGCTCTTTAAGATTGGAGCTGTTTCATAAATTGAAGTTCCTGCAGTCATAACGTCTTCTACGATTACAACTTTAGTTCCATCTCCAATTGCAGCGCCTAAAAGAATTCCGCCTTCACCGTGGTCTTTAACTTCTTTTCTATTTGAGCAGTATTCAACGTTCATTCCGAACTTTTGCTCCATAGCTATTGAAGTAGTTACTGTTAAAGGAATTCCTTTGTATGCAGGTCCAAATAATACATCTATATCATCACCCATACATTTTTTAATTGCTTCTGCATAGAACTCTCCAAGCTTTCTTAATTGCTCTCCAGTTGTATAGTTCCCTGTGTTAATGAAGAAAGGTGTGTTTCTACCACTCTTAGTTACGAAATCACCAAATCTTAAAACATTACTATGAACCATAAACTCAATAAACTCTTGCTTATATCTTTCCATATCTCTCTACCTTCCTCTGCTGATATTTTAATCTATATTATTCTATCATTAACTTGTACAAATAATCAACATATTCTTGGAAGCATTTCCCCGATTCCAAGGTCTAAAAGTCTTCTTGAACCGAACTTTGTCGTTAAATAAAGTTTA
>JAVWJF010000395.1:0-711 GCA_036639195.1 Longicatena sp. | reverse complement strand
ATTAGTAAACAATCCTTCCCCAGGTCCTATAGGATCAGTAGAGTCAATAATTATAAGGTCATATAAATTTTCTTTTCCTTTAATAAATTTAATTCCATCTTCAAAGTATAAGTTAACACGAGGGTCACCAAGCTTATTAGAAGTAAATTGCAAATGTTCTTGTGATGCTCGTACAACTAATTCATCTATTTCAACCATGTCAATGCTTTCAATAGAATTATATCTTGTTAGTTCTCTTACAGTACCACCATCTCCAGCACCGATAACAAGAATATTTTTTATATTAGGATTTGTTGCTAAAGCTACATGAGTAATCATTTCATGATAAATAAATTCATCTTTTTCAGTCACCATTATCCAGTTATCTATAACAAGAACTTTACCAAACTCAAAAGTATCTAAGATATCAATTTTTTGAAAATCACTTTGAGCTGAATAAAGATGTTCTTTAACCTTCATTGAAAAATTAACATTAGCGGTTTGATTTTCTGTATACCATAACTCCATATTCATTTCTCCTATACCTCCATTTTATAATCCATTTTTATGTTGTCATATTCTCCATGACCGAATGTTTTGATTTTATCAATCAATCCTCTTGATACCTCTGTAGATTCGCTTCTTTCGGCTTTTAGCACATTTTCTAGGTGCTTAAAACCTACCCATGGATTAACAGAATCCCCACAAGTAAATAAGTCTACAGAAGCAAAC
>JAVWJF010000394.1:0-728 GCA_036639195.1 Longicatena sp. | reverse complement strand
CAATGCCTAATAAAGGCGAGTACTTTGTAAATAAGCAAAAGATTTTTGGTAATAAGAGATTTTTGAATCTTAGAAGAAATGAGGTTAGTTTTATTGTTCAAGATTATGGATTGATAAAAGATATGACTGTATATGAAAATGTATATCTTAGTACAAAGTATTCTAAAAACAATTCGAGAAATAGGATAGACAAAATATTAAAGAAATTAGATATATTTGATAAAAAAAATAAATTACCCAAGTTATTATCAGGAGGAGAGTGTCAGAGAGTTTCTATAGCTAGAGCTCTAGTAAAAAACTCTAATATTATACTTGCAGATGAACCAACAGGTGCATTGGATGAATATAATGAATGTTTAATAATGGATATATTCGCCAAGTTGTCTAAAGAAGGAAAAACCATAGTTATAGTAACGCATAATCTAGATGTAGCCAGTAAATGTGACAAGATATATGAACAAAAAAATGGTCAAACAAATAGAATTGATTTAAATAAAATTTAAATGTATTAATTTAAAATTAAAAAAAGACATCATATTTTATGGAACATGAAAATTTAATTTATGGATAGAAGTATATTATAAGTGGTTATCACACTATTTTTTAGTGCGATAGCCATTTTTTTTGCTTTAAATAATAAGTTATTTTGTTTCTTATTAAATTACTAACTTTATAAAATAATGATAAAAAACAATAATACGATTCATTTTTAAATAAATATGAATATA
>JAVWJF010000393.1:0-747 GCA_036639195.1 Longicatena sp. | reverse complement strand
CCCCCAAATTTATTTAATTATATAACTATATGTTCCACTCTTTTACTTCTTTTCTTATCCAGTTTGCCCATTCATCTATTCCTTCACCAGTTCTTGCAGATATTGGAATTATTTTTATATTAGGATTTAATTTTTTAACATGTTCTGTTACAGCTTCTAAATCGAAATCAAAATGTTCTATAACATCCATTTTATTTATTAATAACACATCAACTATAGAAAACATTAATGGATATTTTAAAGACTTATCGTGACCTTCTGGTACACTAAGTATCATTGCGTTTTTTGATGAACCAGTGTCAAACTCTGCTGGACATACTAAATTCCCCACATTTTCTAAAATAGCAAAGTCCACATCACAAGTTCCAAGCTCTTTTATTCCTTGTCTTGTCATATCTGCATCTAAATGACACATTCCCCCTGTATGTAACTGAATTACTTTTGCTCCTGTTTTTGAAACAGTAGCAGCATCTACATCTGAATCTATATCAGCTTCCATAACGCCTATTCTCATTTCATTTTTTAAGGTTTCAATAGTTCTTAAAACCGTAGTAGTTTTACCTGAACCAGGAGAAGACATTAAATTTAATAAAAAAGTTTTGTCTTTCTTTAAATCTTCTCTAAGTAAATCAGCCTCTTTGTCGTTGTTTTTGAAAACATTTTCCTTTATTTCAATGATTTTATAATCTTTCATAACTTCCCCCTTATTTTTTGTTAAATTTGTAACATTTTTAGACATAGAATGAA
>JAVWJF010000392.1:308-772 GCA_036639195.1 Longicatena sp. | reverse complement strand
ATATGATTCTTTCGATGTTGAATGAGTTTCAATTAAAACAATTAAAAGATTGTAGAGACATTGACTTTACGTATGTAAGTGAAGATAAGGAACGTCAAAGGGTGAATGTTTATCGCCAACAAGATAAGTTATGTGCAGCGCTTCGTATTATTAATAATGAAATCTTAACACTAGATCAATTAGGAATGCCTAATATCTTAAAACAATTATCGATGGAACCTCGTGGTCTTGTCTTAGTAACAGGTCCTACAGGTAGTGGTAAGTCTACTACACTTGCTGCTGTTATTGATTATATTAATGAGCGCCGTGATGTTCATATCTTAACGATTGAAGATCCTGTAGAATATGTCTATGAACGTAAACATGCGTTAATTCATCAACGTGAAATAGGTCGTGATGTTGATAGTTTTGATAGTGCATTGCGTAGTGCAATGCGTGAAGATCCTGATGTCATCTTAGTAGGA
>JAVWJF010000392.1:0-298 GCA_036639195.1 Longicatena sp. | reverse complement strand
AAACGATTTCAGCAGTTGTTACCTTAGCTGAAACAGGTCACTTAGTATTTTCTACCTTACATACCATAGGAGCTGCAAAAACAATTGACCGTATTATTGATGTCTTTCCTCCTCATAAACAAGAACAGATTAGAATGCAGGTTGCAGGCATTCTAAGAGCTGTTATTACACAACAACTATTGCCTACAGCAGATGGGTTAGGACGTGTAGCATCTTTAGAAGTGATGATTGGAACAGATGCAGTTGGTAGTATGATTCGTGATAACAAAGTTCATCAAATCAATTCATTGATTCAAAC
>JAVWJF010000391.1:0-774 GCA_036639195.1 Longicatena sp. | reverse complement strand
CTTCAATATCAAATAATACTTCTCTTATAGCTTCTCTTCTGTTACCTGGATCCATTTGGTATGTTTTTCTATCCCCAAATGAAGGTGCAGAATTTGCAGCTGCTCTAAATGGTCCATAATATGCAGAGCAATATTTTGCAGAATAGCTCATTATTGAAACATTTTTAAATCCAGCTTCATCAAGAGCTTCTCTTATTCTTAAAACTCTTCCGTCCATCATATCTGATGGAGCTATCATTTGTGATCCAGCTTTAGCATGTGAAACCGCTATCTTACATAAGTAATCTAATGTTTCATCATTGTCTACATCACCATCATGTATTATCCCACAATGTCCATGGTCTGTATATTCACACATACATACATCTGTGCTTACTATTATTTTATCTGTTAATTCTCTTATTCTTCTTGTAGCTCTTTGAACAATTCCGTTATCACTATAAGCTTCACTTCCACAACAATCTTTATGATCTGGAATACCAAATAACACTATTCCTTTAATACCAAGGTTAACTATCTCTTCTATTATTCCATCTAACATATCAACTGAATAATGATATACTCCAGGCAATGATACAATTTCGTTTTTTATTCCTTCGCCTTCAACAACGAATATTGGTAGAATAAAATCTGATGGACTAAGTTCAGTCTCCCTTACTAAATCTCTTACATTTGCATTTGTTCTAAGTCTTCTTCCTCTTCTCATAACTTAAGTTACACTTCCTTTAACATTTCTAAAAGTTCTTTTATAAAACCATCTTCTGAGTGTTCTTT
>JAVWJF010000390.1:0-783 GCA_036639195.1 Longicatena sp. | reverse complement strand
TGGATGACCAAGTTCTAAGAAATCACAATGCCTTAGTGCTACTTCTCTATCTTCTTTTTTAAGTTTCTTTAAAGATTGGGTAATAATGTAGGCACGATTTTGGATGCGATTAAATTGCTTATTATTTTTAGAGGCAAGTCCTGCATCGCTACAATAGATAAATTTTGAAAGTTCGAAATCTTTAATGATTCTTTCTTCTAATGGTCTTAAGGTAACCTGTTCATTTTTATTCCCTTCATACATATTGAACGCTAAAGGAATACCGTCACCATCCATCATTAAGCCCATACCTATAATTGGATTCGGCCTATTTTCTTTACTCTTTCCATACTTTCTAAAATCATCATCTTCTTCAATTTCAAAATAATAGTTTGTACAATCATAATAAAGAGTATTTGTATTTCTTTTTTTTATAAAATGACTATTCTTGTATAATTCACTTTGAATATAATTACTTTCTTTTGATAATACAGATAAAGCTCTGTAAACATCATGAAGTTCATATTTTGGTTTTTCTAATAAGGTAGAAGCAAATTCAAAAGAAGAACGTTTACTAGAGGGAACCAAAATACGAGAGTAAATAAGATCAGATAAAATGGCATTGATATCATAATCAAACTTATATTTAGATTTAATGGTCTTACATACATGGTCTAAATTCAATTTATAATAGATATTCTGTAAGAATAAATAACCACAATTAAATTTTCTTAATACATCCGTTTCAATGATTCTGTTTGGAGAAAAAGAAATCGTAGAATCTTCGTTATCACTTTTTTCTTT
>JAVWJF010000389.1:263-791 GCA_036639195.1 Longicatena sp. | reverse complement strand
TGTAATGAATATCGAAAAAAGATTATTTGAAAATATCCTAGATGAAATTAAAGAAGAAAAAGGTGTAGAAGTAGATACGGATTTAACAACAGAGGATCTTAAAAAAGTAGTTGTTAAATATAAAGAACTTTATAAAAAAGAACAAGGAGTAGAATTCCCAAGTGATGCTAAAACTCAACTGATTGAATCAATCACTGCTGTATTTAGATCATGGAACAACCCAAGAGCTATCGTTTATAGAAGATTAAATGATATTCCAGGGGAGTGGGGAACTGCTGTAAACGTTCAAGAAATGGTATTTGGTAATAAATGAGAAACTTCAGGAACTGGTGTTGTATTCTCAAGAGACCCAGCTACAGGAGAAAATGTAATATATGGTGAGTATTTAATGAATGCACAAGGTGAAGACGTTGTTGCAGGTATAAGAACGCCACTTCCGATTGCAAAATTAGAAGAGCAAAATCCTGCTATATACAAACAATTCACTGATATTGTTGAAACATTAGAAAATCACTACAAAGATATGCA
>JAVWJF010000389.1:0-253 GCA_036639195.1 Longicatena sp. | reverse complement strand
GAGAACAGCTCAAGCTGCATTACAAATTGCTGTTGATTTAGTTGAAGAAGGAAAATTAACTAAAGAAGAAGCAATTCTAAAAGTAGAGCCTAAGCAATTAGATACATTATTACATCCAGCATTTGATGCAGATGCAATAAAGAACGCTACAGCTGCTGCTAAGGGACTACCAGCTTCACCAGGAGCTGCATGTGGTAAAATTGCATTTACAGCAGAAGAAGCTAAACTAAGAAAAGAAAATGGAGAATCAGTT
>JAVWJF010000388.1:0-820 GCA_036639195.1 Longicatena sp. | reverse complement strand
CAAGATAATATTTTAATACATTAGATTTTGGTAAGTCAATAACTGTTTGATTACCATCTTCATAACGTACACTTTCACCATAATCTTCAGAAACAACAACTTTAACATCAGCAATTGATGTAGGAGCATCTTTTCTTAAATTATCCATAATTTCTTTAATTCTTGCAGCACCACTAACTCCTGCTTTAGATAAAGCAATTTGGCTTTCTTTAAATGTTCCATGTTTTGCATATAATTCATTTAAAACATCAATTAAATCTTTGCCTTGTTTCTTATAGAAAGTTCCTGCTTCAGCTGCAGTTAAAACAGCTTGAACAGCATCTTTATCTCTTACAAAATCTTTAATAACACAACCATAAGATTCTTCATAACCAAAGATAAATGATTTTTCATTTGTCTTTTCATACTTTCTAATCTTATCACCAATAAATTTAAATCCAGTTAATGTCTTTTCAACATCAACACCATAACTTCTTGCGACTAATTCACCTAAGTCAGAAGTTACAATTGTATTATACATAACTGCGTTAGCAGGTAATTTTCCTTGTTCCTTTAATTGACTTAAAATATATTCTAAGTAAACTGCAGCAGATTGATTTCCACTCATTAAAACATATTCACCATCATGTTTAGCAACAACTCCTAATCTATCACCATCAGGATCACAAATAACAACAACATCTCCACCAACTTCTTTAGCTTTTTTAATTGCTAAATCATAAGAACAATCTACTTCTGGGTTAGGAGATTCAGTATTTGTATAATCTGGATCAGGTGCACATTGTGCAAGAACTGGAATCACATCATATCCTAAACGTCC
>JAVWJF010000387.1:0-837 GCA_036639195.1 Longicatena sp. | reverse complement strand
GTTCTTAAGTTTCTAACCTTTGCCTTAACAACCATCGCAGAACGTGCGGTTTTGTTTTGACTTTGTTCTAATACAGTGAAAATATCTCCATCCTGTTGAATTGTCATACCAGGTTTTAAATCGTTTGAGCTAATCATAAATACAGTCACCTTTCTTTATTTATCCTATTATATTTTAATGTATTTAGCGCATTTGTCAAATATTTTGTGATAAACCCTACATTAGACTCTTAAATCGTCTCGAATCTGCAAATAGAATCAAAGAAATAAAGGTAATCAAATAGAAATACCAAAATTCATGATAGGTCACTTCTTTGTTTATGAATAGAATGAAAATAGAAAATATTAAGGTTAAAAATGTCGTCAATACAAAATCTTTATATTCGAGTGAATGACAATTGGGTTGTCGATACAAAAACTGTATCATAAGCATACTTATGAAAAAGAACGGAATCAACCAATAGGCACTCTCATCCACAAACATTAAGATATTTCCCAAAAACGTTAAAAAGGCAAATAAAATTGTACTCATTAATATGGCTAACATGAAAACACCTCCATGATTAGTCTACCTTTTATGGTGTACCATATGCATAATCAAGAATGAAAAATTCTTCACTCAATTGCACATTCACCTTTTTAAGCTCATAATCCCACATATAAGTAACAAATACCTGTTGTTTATTCCAATCAAAATAAAACACAGTACTTTCATATTCCCCTTCCCATGTAACTATTTCTTCTTTTTCAATCTCCTTTTCTTCTGATTCTACATCCATTACTTCAAGTTCGTTTATCTCTGTACGATCTTCTACATCATTTTCTTTGGATTCCTGTA
>JAVWJF010000386.1:0-842 GCA_036639195.1 Longicatena sp. | reverse complement strand
AGCATCCTGTTCTATAAAAGGTATACACTTATTTTCAAGAGTAATAAATACCTTCTCTTCACTTTCACTAATCCTAATATTGAAATCTGAATTACTAATAGCGTACTTATTAACATTAGAAAACAGGTTTTCTATAGCCCTTAAAAAATTATTAATATCTATACTACACATAATTCTCTGGGAACCTTCTACTATATTAACCCCAATACCTCTTTCAGCGAATATAGGTACATACTCCCCTACTATTTGATTAATTAATGTTACTATATTACATCTTGTAAGATTGTTTTGTATATAATTATTACTTATTTTCGTGTACTGAAATAACTGGTCAATCAGATTCTTTAATGATAGGCTCTTTGAGTAGGCAATATTAACATATTCTGCGCTATATCCATTACTTCTTATAAGATCTAAATATCCTATAATTGATGTTAATGGAGTTTTTAAGTCATGGGAAACTGCTACTATTAGGTCGTTTTTCTCCTCCTCAGCAAGTTTTTCCTTAATGTAGCTTTCCTTAATTCTCCTAGACATACTATTTATATTCCTAGCAAGTCTTCCAATCTCATCATCTCCAATAACCTCGATTTCTCCCTTATCTTCTATATTGTTAAAATCTAAAACCTGATTTGAAATATATTTTAAATAGTTTAATCTTTTTCTAACACCTAATATGAATATAGTTAAGAAGGCTGCAATAGGTAATACTATAACCCCTAAGGCATATATATTAAATAGCCATATCATATCTTCATTAAGAATTCTTTCACTATTATTTACAATGTATAATGAGGTAGTTGTACCTACTATAAACAGTACAATCATACTAGCTAAAAGGC
>JAVWJF010000385.1:0-855 GCA_036639195.1 Longicatena sp. | reverse complement strand
ATATGGAGCTACTTCTATGGTAATGCATCATTTATAGATGTGCTTGTTGCCTTCATTTACATTCCAATATGGAGCTACTTCTATTAAATGAATATGAAATAGAAGCTTTAAATTTATTGTATTTACATTCCAATATGGAGCTACTTCTATGCTTTACTTCCTTATATATATCATTTCTCTTTCTTATATTTACATTCCAATATGGAGCTACTTCTATCTCTTTTCCCTCAGCGACTGCATCCACATGTTTTACGATTTACATTCCAATATGGAGCTACTTCTATTAAATTTAAGAAGATAGAATTGTATGCTTATGCAGAATTTACATTCCAATATGGAGCTACTTCTATTAGATATCCCTTATTACTTATGATCAGCTAGAGTTGTATTTACATTCCAATATGGAGCTACTTCTATGAATATTGATTCACCAAAATAAGGAATCTTATTCTCATTTACATTCCAATATGGAGCTACTTCTATGTAGCGAAAGCAATCTTACCAGTTACGTTTACATAGATTTACATTCCAATATGGAGCTACTTCTATACTATAGAAATATAACTCCTTATGCGAGTATATCATTTACATTCCAATATGGAGCTACTTCTATGAAGAAATACAAGAAAACGTGTCAAGAATGAAAAGACATTTACATTCCAATATGGAGCTACTTCTATGAAGAAAAGTGGTGTGAATGGGATGACGTGTTATTAATTTACATTCCAATATGGAGCTACTTCTATTATTTAATATAAATTAGGAAGCCTAGCTTACTTTGTATTTACATTCCAATATGGAGCTACTTCTATATAATAGAAAATATGTAAAATAACACCAAGTTTCACAATTTAC
>JAVWJF010000384.1:0-883 GCA_036639195.1 Longicatena sp. | reverse complement strand
AATTTTCCACTCGTTTTAATCTAAGTATTATGAAATGTAAATAAAGTTACTATTATTGGATAGTTTTTTTCTCACCTTTTAATCTAAGTATTATGAAATGTAAATAAGAATGGCATCCATCATATAACTTGATCCCATGATTTTAATCTAAGTATTATGAAATGTAAATTAAAATTGGATGAAGTCTATAATGATTTAATTCGTTGTTTTAATCTAAGTATTATGAAATGTAAATTGATAACGCAGTTGATACCATTAATAAGATAAAAAATTTTAATCTAAGTATTATGAAATGTAAATAAAGCTAGACAAACTGTAGCAGATGTTTGATGACCTTTTTAATCTAAGTATTATGAAATGTAAATAAAGGAGATGAAGTCAAGAATCATCATTTACTAAATTTTAATCTAAGTATTATGAAATGTAAATTAGAATGAAAATTGCTTTTTCATGATACTGGATTGCGTTTTAATCTAAGTATTATGAAATGTAAATACCGAATACCGTTTCATTATCAATCATGGCCACATTGTTTTAATCTAAGTATTATGAAATGTAAATCCATTAGCCTAATTAGGCATTATTTTGTTGTTTCTGTTTTAATCTAAGTATTATGAAATGTAAATGCTGATAGACCAACCATTAACGCAAGTTGCATGTAATTTTAATCTAAGTATTATGAAATGTAAATTATTTTGATCTAACAGTATCAAAAATTAAATCTAAGTTTTAATCTAAGTATTATGAAATGTAAATACTCTAGAAACTAGATTAGCAGTAACTAATGCCTCAGTTTTAATCTAAGTACTATGAAATGTAAATACTCAATCGGTAATCCTCCCATATAACAAAAGTCTATTTTTTAATCTAAGTAATCTGAAAT
>JAVWJF010000383.1:0-926 GCA_036639195.1 Longicatena sp. | reverse complement strand
ATTTACCTAGCCTTAGAGCCATACAGCGATCTATTGCAAAATTAGATCCTTATATTGAAATGCGTGTTAAGAAAGGAAGTCGTATCGCTCGCAAATATTTTCAAGCTGCTGGTATAAGTGCTCCAAACTCATTTGCTTTACATACTGTAGAAATCGACACCCATTATCTAGATATCATCGTCATCGATCCTGAAACTGGACAAATACTCGGACGACCTTTTCTGGCCTGTGCCATCGATACATATACACGTGCAATTGTTGGGACTTACATCAGTATGTTTCCACCTAGTGCATTGACAACTTTAGCTTTAATCAAAGACATGATTACACGCCCTGATCGAGATCTACCTGGTGGAATTCCGTCTATTATCATTCCAGATAATGGTGTTGAGTTTAAAAACAATGCTCTAGCACGTGTATGTAAACAACTCTCAATTACTATCACACCATCGCAAATCGGGACGCCAAACAACAAACCTCATATTGAACGCTTCTTCAGCACATTAACAGAAGGTATTCTGCAAAAACTTCCAGGTACAACATTCTCCAATCCTATAGCACGAGGACAATATGATTCATCCAGCAAAGCTAGTCTTACATTAGACAAGGTTAAAGAATACGTCGACTCTTGGATAAAAATGGTTTATCAGCAAACAATACATAGTACTACTAGACGAGCCCCTCTTATTGTATGGCAAGATGCTATTGAGCATACAAAGCCCGCATCTTTAACTAAGACCGATGCTGATATTATTTGTCGAAGACCTACTGACCGAAATATTAATCATGGGCAAGTGATTATTGATGGACTTAGCTACTTTTCACATGCACTCACCACATTGAAAGCTGACGGCATCAAAAAAGTTACTGTACTTGTTGATGATTTAGATCTGAGCAAAGTTTATATCATACACCCAGATAAAAAG
>JAVWJF010000382.1:0-1053 GCA_036639195.1 Longicatena sp. | reverse complement strand
GTCTGGGCTGAACCGATTATTATTGAAGGTGTTGTTCCAAATGAGGCCAGTAAGCAAATCATTTTAAACAAGATGTATAGTGTTTATGGCGCTGACCAAGTGATTGATAAAATAAAGGTTAAAGCGGTTAATGCTCCAAATGGTTGGAGTGACACCGTAAGTCGTGTGATTACCCCTGATCTAAAAAAAATTTCACAAGGTCAATTGCGGGTCAGAGGAACTCAGGTTGAATTAACAGGGAAAATGACTGACCCAAGTCAAATTCAACCAACGACTTCAACTTTCCAATCTTTGGTACAGCAGCCTTATCGTTTAACTGCGCAGCTTTCTGTGAATCAGGTGGAACAAAAGATTATAGATGATGCCTTAAAAAATCGAATTATTGAGTTTGAATCGGGTAGTGCGATTTTGACGGATGCTGGGAACAAAATTTTGGATGAGATGGTCGTGGCATTGACTAAAGTCGGCGCGAAGAAAGTGAAGATTATTGGACATACCGATAGTTCTGGTGATGCCAATAAAAACACAGTTCTCAGTCAGGAGAGGGCTATGGCAGTACAAAATTATTTAGTGAGTAAAAGCATTGCGGTCGATCGTTTAAGCACAGCGGGCAAAGGTTCAAGTCAACCAGTTGCAGATAATTCAACGGTAGAAGGTCGTAAGAAAAACCGTCGTATTGAATTTGAAGTGCTTTGATAATTTATAACTCCAAATATGAGTAAGTGATTATGGCAACACCGTATATCGTCATGGGATGCCCGACTACAGGTGGAGGGCAAGTGATTACAGGAAACACGAGTTTTTTGATTGAAGGCATTCCTATTGCATGTGTCGGTGATAAAGCGACTTGCCCAAAGCATCAAACGGTTTCGACTATTATCGCGGGTGATCCACATATGCAAGTGATGGGTAAAGCAGCGGCACGAGTCAATGATGCTTTGTCTTGTGGTTGTAAATTGTTGCCAAAACAGAATTTGGTTGTTCAGGATAATGGTGGGAGCATAGGTAGCAGCCAAAACTTTGCTCCTACCATACCTCCAACTCAAGATAGCT
>JAVWJF010000381.1:0-1081 GCA_036639195.1 Longicatena sp. | reverse complement strand
AGTTTGTGTCCTTGGAGGTGTATTCTCAGAGGGTATAGATTTGCCAGGGGATATGTTAATAGGTACAGCTATAGTTGGTGTTGGGTATCCTAAAATTTCAATAGAAAGAGAAATTATAAAAGATTACTTTGAAGAAAAGGGATATGATTACTCATATATTTATCCTGGTATAAATAAAGTTCTTCAAGCAGCGGGAAGAGTAATAAGAACAGAAGAGGATGAAGGTAGAGTATTATTTATAGATGATAGATATTTATCAGGAAAGTATAAAGTCCTTATGGATAGTTTAAAATAATAATAAAAAATAAGATGATACTAAAAGTATCATCTTATTTTTTTATTCATTTATTGATAATGTATAACTACAAGTGAAAGTATCTGAAACGTTTAATGATTGGATACCAGCCTTATCTTTGAATTCTCCAGTGAAATCATCAAAATCAGCATGTCCATACCAAGGTTCAATACAAACAAATGGTGCACCAGTAGCCATTGACCATAATCCCATGTAAGGGAATCCAGTAAAGTCCATAGTTAATGATTTGTTATGGTTTTTTGATTTTAAGGATATCTTATTTGATTTTAAATTATTGAAAACTAAAGCATCGCTAGCAAAAACCTCTTTACTTATTGGTATTATGTTTGAATCAACTAAGTAAGGTTTTTCTTCATGTACGAAGTAGCCTTCAGAAGTTAGCATCATTACAGGGCTAGTTTCAATTTCATTAAATTCAAAGTAGTAATCATTCATAGTCTCATCTTTTTCTATAGGACACATGAATGCTGGATGTGCTCCGATTGAGAAGTAAATTGTTTTATCATCTAAATTCTTAACTAAATAAGTAACTTTTACACCGTTATCAACTAAAGTGTAGTTTATTTTAAGAGAAAACTTATATGGATATACTTTTAAAGTTTCATCAGAATATTTTAATTCAAAAGTTATTGAATCATCCTTTTGATCAATCATATTAAATTCTGAAACTCTAGCAAGTCCATGTTGAGGTAATTTGTAAGTTTCACCACAAGCTCTATATTCTCCATTTTTAACTTTACCTACTGTTGGGAATAATATTGGAGC
>JAVWJF010000380.1:0-1122 GCA_036639195.1 Longicatena sp. | reverse complement strand
CAAGTTCTAATTATTTCGCAAAGGATTTAAATATTCCTTTTTTGGGAATGTATGGAGCGTGTTCTAATTCTTCTCTTGTGATTGGACAGGCTGCTTTGTGGGTAGAACATAAACTTGTGAAGCGTACAATGGCATTCACTAGTTCTCATACAGGAAGTGCAGAACGACAATTTCGTTATCCTAATGAATATGGTGTACAAAAGAAAGAAACCACTACCTTAACAGTAACAGGAGCAGGTGCAATTATTTTGTCGAATCAAAAAAGCAAGATTAAAGTCACTGCCTTTACACCTGGTAAGATTGTGGATTGGGGGCATAAAGATGCGAATGATATGGGATTGGCAATGGCTCCGGCTGCGTATGATACGTTGTTAACGCATTTTAAGGATACAAAGCGCTCGTTTGAAGATTATGACATCATCGCGACTGGTGACCTATCGAAAATAGGGTATTCTTTTTTGGTGGATTTGTTACAGCAGGATGGTTTCGAACTTGATAACAAACTTCAAGATTGTGGACTCATGATATACGATATTGTAAAACAAGATGTATTTTGTGGAGGAAGTGGATGCGGTTGTAGTATGTGTGTAACAATGACAAAATTATTTGACATGTTGGAAAAGGGTGAGTGTAAACGTATTTTAGTACTTGCGACAGGAGCGCTTTTATCTCCAGTTGCCATTCAACAAAAAGGTACAATACCATGCATTTCTCATGGTGTCGTCTATGAAAGGAATGATGATTTATGATTTTTTTGAATGCATTCATTGTATGTGGTTCCATTTGTGCAATTGGTCAATTCATCTATGACCATAGCAAATGGACGGCAGGTCATATTACATCGTTGTTTGTTGTTGTAGGTGCTGGGTTAGATGCGTTTGGATTATATGATCGTTTGATAGAATTTGCTGGTATGGGAGCTTCAATTCCAATTACAAGCTTTGGACATTCTTTAATTCATGGAGCACTCGCGAAAGCACAAAGCGATGGAATCTTAGGTATTTTACTTGGTATGTTTGATTTAACAGCTGCGGGTATTACCAGTGCTATCTTGTTCGCATTCCTAATTGCACTTGTGTGCAAACCTAAATCATGAGTACACTTGAACAACGCCTTTTTGAA
>JAVWJF010000379.1:0-1185 GCA_036639195.1 Longicatena sp. | reverse complement strand
AGTGGCTTAGCTAAAGGATTTGTTTTAATAGACTCGTTAAAGGTATCAAATACTAGTTTATTATCATTTCTATTGCTTATAATCCATGAAACAATACTTCTGTCATACAAGTCTAGGAATGCGCTAAGATATAGTTTTTCATTACTATGAGGGACTTTGAACTCTGTTACATCAGTTGCCCATTTTTCATTAGGTTTTGATGCTACGAAGTCTCTTTTTAATAAGTTTTCAGCTTTTTGATCAGTTTTATTTGCTACTGTACAACAGTGACGCGCTCTTCTTATTCCTGAATGAATATCTAATATCTTCATAATTCTATGTACTCGTTTAGGAGAATGATTCTCATTTAAATCTCTGTTAATAAACATTGTCATTCTTCGATAACCAAGTATCCCATGATATCTTTCGTGATATCCCTCAATCGTTTTTGAAAGTTTAATATCATCTATTTCCTTTTGTGGAACATCGCGTTTGCACCACTTATAATAGGACGCTCTACTGATATTTAAATGCTTACACATCCATTGAACGCTATAACCTAAATCATTATGTAATTCCTTTATAGTTATGTATTTCGCTTCTTGCTTTGCTTTGGAGAATATCGCCTTCCTTCTACTTCCTTCAATTTTTTTAATAGAATTACTTCCATTTCTTTTTCTCTTAGTTTATTTTCAAGAATCTTATTTTTACGTTGTAATGTTTCTAGTTCACTGAGTTCAGATTCTTGTTTGCGTTTTCCTCGGTTATCGTTTAATCCATCATCACCATTTTCAAGATATTTCTTTACCCAATTAAACACTTGGCTGTAGGATACATCATACTTCGCTGCAGTTCCTTTATAGTCCTTGTTATGATCAATGCAATATTTAACTATCTCAACGCGTTCTTCTTTTGTAGTGTTTTTACGATTTGCCATCTTTGTATATACCTCCGGCTTAGGATCATAGTCCTTAAGCTCTTTAAAGGTATTATACTGCTTAATCCAACGTTGTAATATAGATTGACTTGATATTTGATATTTATTACATAAATATTCTTGAGATCCATCACCATCTAAATATTCTATAACTACTTGTTCCTTAAACTCTTTTGTATATGTCTTGTTTTTGTTTGATGTGATTAATGCCTCTTTTCCAATATCACGATATTTATTTATCCAATCAGAAACTGTCACTTTATTAACGC
>JAVWJF010000378.1:0-1250 GCA_036639195.1 Longicatena sp. | reverse complement strand
ATCAAAAAGTAGTGATTATGATCAAGAAAGTATGTTAAAAATCATCGAACACATAGAAAATGATAAAAATGCAAATCCTAATATTTTGCTAGAACAATTGATGAAATTGTATACAATAGCGTTTGCTAATTTAAACAACACAATGTTCTTAAATTTATTTCAAACGATGATGAGTTTTATTACGATACCAATCAATACAAACGATAGCAATCGTTTCACAAGCCGATATATTCAAAGAAGAATACGAGTTGCTGCTATGCATAATTTCAAAAAAGCAATCAAGGGAAAAACGCTCGTTTTAAAAAAGATTATCCCAATCTTTACATCTTTGGTAGATAAAGGGGGAGATCACTTTTGTAAAGAACACTGTGGTGATTTAAAAGAATATGAGCCTATTCTCTTTGTGTGGAGAGCTGAATTACAACAACGCTTTCTTTACAACCAAGTAAGTGTAGATATTCTTCACATGATTACTTCTACTGGCTTAATGTTCGGAGATAAGTTACCATCTATCGAAGAGTTAGGGAATAAATATGGCGTATCTAAAAATACAATCATTAAATCTATCGAAGAATTGCGTCTATATGGTATTGTGGAATCCGTCAATGGAATCGGAACCATTCTAGCTTATGATGAGCATACAAATCTTCAAGGAATATTAGAAAAGCCTCATGTACAATGCAAACTAATAACATTCCATGAAATGCTAGAGCTTTCCAAATGGATACTTTCGTCTTTTCAAAAGAAGCAATTCAAAAATATTTCTCAAGAAGCATGCGATGTAACCCTTTCTAGGCTAGATAAGGATTTTTCTTTGCAACCTATTATGCATATGATTTGTGAAAGCTACAATCCTACATTATCCTATATCTTTAGACAGATGAGCGATTCCTTTGTTTGGCAAGTATTTACTATGCTATTAAAACAGCAGGATAAGTTTGTAATTCAAAGCGAAGAAACAAAGAGTAAAATAAAACAAGCCCTTAAAAATGGGGATATGGAGATTGTGCAAAAATTATTGATTCACACGCTAAACAATTATGAAAAAGCGCTTCAAAAAGCAGGGTTCAAATAAAAGGATTTACTGATGTTTATGAATAAGTTGTGAAAAAGAACAAACGTTTAATCATTTGTTCTTTTTTGTTTTATGTATGAGAAAATGTATTCATGTGAATGGAATCGGTGAATTATCTACTATGTCTATATAAGCTTACAGAAAGGAACTGGTACTATGATAGGTAAGCTTATAA
>JAVWJF010000377.1:0-1339 GCA_036639195.1 Longicatena sp. | reverse complement strand
TGTTCAAATTCTCTTGTACGGAAGATGAAGTTTCCTGGAGTGATTTCATTACGGAAGCTTTTACCAACCTGTCCAATACCGAATGGTAACTTCTTACGCATAGAACGTTGTACATTCTTGAAATTCACAAACATTCCTTGTGCTGTTTCAGGACGAAGATAAATCGCATTCTTAGCATCTTCTAAAACTCCTTGGAACGTTTTAAACATTAAGTTAAATTGACGAATATCAGTAAAGTCATGTTTCCCACATTTTGGACAAGCTAAGTTGTGCTCGTTAATGTAGTCCATCATCGCTTCATTGCTCCATCCTTCAACACTTACTTCGTTATTTGTTGCATTTTCAATCAACTGGTCAGCTCTAAAACGAGTCTTACAGTCTTTACAATCCATCAAAGGATCACTGAATCCTCCAACATGACCACTCGCAACCCAAACGGCAGGATTCATCAATATCGCAGATTGAATACCTGTGTTGTATGGTGACTCCTGAATGAATTTACGCCACCAAGCTCGTTTGATATTATCTTTTAATTCAATACCTAATGGACCAAAGTCCCAAGTATTGGATAAACCACCATAAATCTCAGAGCCTTGAAAAACAAATCCGCTGTTTTTCGCATGCGCTGTTACTGTATCAAATAGTTTTTCGATTTCCATATAATATAGCCCCTTTCAAAAAAAATCTCATCACATTGTGATGCAGGTGAAACGAAAAAATAGTTACAAGAATACACTTTAATATAACACTTTTGTGCGTTCATTGTCAATGCAATATCTACCTGAAAGGCACAAAAAAAGAGAATTTATTTTGAATTCTCTTCCATTGCGTACAAATGCTTTAAAAAACGTATACTTCTTACATTCACACCTGCATATTCTTGAAAGAATTCATAAAGTGATAAGAAGTCTAAAAAAGTAAAATCATTATAGTTTTTCAAGATGTCGTAATGTTGTAATTGTGTTTTGCATAAGAGTCGAAATCGCTTTAACTCTTCAACAGCCTTCTTTTTGTCTATGGTACCTTGATAACACTCTTGACAAATCATTCCCCCACTACTAACAGAAATCGCTTGTACACCACCAGTACTCCCACATCGAACACAACCATCAACAAAGGGTTCGATTCCATGCATTTGATTCATGATAGATTGAAACACACACAGAATGCGTAAAGGATGTGTCGTATCAACTAAAATGTCTAAGGATTGCTTTAGTAATGAAAATGTATTTATATCAAAATCACTCGCATCCAAACATTCACACATATAAGATGCGATGGTTTGTTTATATAAGTCTTCTCTTATCTTACGATAGCTTTCTATAATCTCTGCACTTTT
>JAVWJF010000376.1:0-1347 GCA_036639195.1 Longicatena sp. | reverse complement strand
AATTCAAGAAAATTTTGATGATTTGATGGATAAACTAAAAGCACGTGGAGCTATCGTAGAACGTGTGAATATGGACGATAAACTGATGAGAGCACTATTGCCAACGTATTTCATTATTTCAAATGCAGAGGCAACAGCGAATCATTCTAATTTAGATGGTATCCGTTTTGGAATGCGTGAAGATGGTGAAAGCGTAGAAGATGTGATGATTCATTCTCGTACCAACGGGTTTTCATCTTATGTTCGTAAACGCTTTGTCATTGGAAGCTATTCCTTATTCGCAGAAAATCAGGATAAAATATTCCGTAAAGCACAAAAAGTTAGACGCTTAATTGTAGAAGAAGTAAACAAAGTATTAAACTCTTACGACGTTATCATTGCGAGTGCTAGTGGAGATATTGCGCCACTGAGTGAAGCGAGCAAAGATGCATCCTTAGATTCAAATGCTTTAGTTACAGAAAATCATATGGTTCTTGGTAACTTTAGTGGATACCCAAGTATCACTATACCAACTGGATTTGTAGAAGGTATGCCAATTGGTATTAATATGACTTCAAAAGCATTCGATGAACAAACATTGTTCAATATTGGTAGTGCAATTGAAGAAGAAACAGGACTAGTAGGAAACGATGTGGAGGTAGACGAATGAAATACGAAACAGTCATTGGGATTGAAATCCACTGTGAATTAAAGACAAAGACAAAAATGTTCTCTTCCGCTCCAACATCTTTCGGAGAAGTTGCGAACACTTGTGTAAATGAAATCGATTTAGGACACCCAGGTACATTACCTTGTGTAAATAAAGAAGCGTTACGTTTGGCTATTTTAGCCGCAACAGCCTTGCATTGTGAAATTGATCCACTTGTAAAATTTGATCGTAAAAACTATTACTATTCAGATTTACCAAAAGGATTCCAGATTACACAACAATTTCATCCTATTGGATCAGGTGGAAGCATCACCATAGAAACAGAACAAGGAAAAAAAGAAATTCGAATCAATCGTATGCACATGGAAGAAGATACTGCAAAACAGTTTCACTCTGATGCAGGAACTCTTATCGACTTCAATCGTGCAGGGACACCTCTTATAGAAATTGTAAGTGAACCAGATATTAGAAGTGGCGCAGAAGCTGCGGCTTACGTAGAAAAATTAAGAACAATGTTATATTATCTAGGCGTAAGTGATGTAAAAATGGAAGAAGGAAGTATGCGTTGTGATGTTAATGTATCCATACGACCAGTTGGTAGTGATGTATTTGGTACAAAAACAGAAGTGAAAAACTTGAACTCTATTTCCAATGTTCAAAAAGCAATTGATGCAGAAGTAGAGCGTCAAACTGCAGTA
>JAVWJF010000375.1:0-1414 GCA_036639195.1 Longicatena sp. | reverse complement strand
TTGTTGTTTTGATACTTCCTCCCATTTCATTGGCAAGAATATAGGATAACGTTGTTTTTCCTAAACCTGGAGGACCATACAGTAATACATGATCCAATGCTTCATTTCTTTGTTTTGCTGCTTCAATGAACACGTTCAAGTTCTCTTTAAGTTGACGTTGTCCAATATATTCACGTAACGTTTGAGGACGAAGAGTAGCTTCATCATCAAAGTTCTGTGTTTCTGCCGAGACCATTCTGTCCATCTACTAAACTCCTTTTCTTTTCGCAAGCATACTTAAAGCACTACGAATATACTGATCACTACTTAGATCAGATTGTTTACTCAATTCTTTTTTAATACTATTGATTTCTGCATTCTTATATCCAAGTGCTTTCAATGCTTCTAATGCATCCAATAACTCTGCATTTTCTTTAACTTCTATTTCGACTACTTCTTCTACAAGTTTTCCCTTTAAGTCTAAAACAATCTGAGAGGCACTCTTTGCGCCAATACCAGGAAGTGTCTTCAATAATTTTACATCATTATTTTCGATTGCCTCCACCATTTTTTTGACAGGGCAAACTGCTAACATACTCAAAGCCGTTTTAGGACCCACACCTTTTACAGAAATAAGCTGTAAAAAAAGATCATGTTCTTCCATGGAAGTAAACCCAAATAACGTTATGGCATCTTCCCGGACATGCTGATAAGTATATAAAATCACTTCACTTTGCAAAGAAACAACCGTTGGATTACTAATGTAAACACGATATCCAATCCCGTTATTTTCTATGATCAATGAATCGTTGCTATAACTATGTATAATTCCTTTAATAAATGCTATCATTTTTCATCACCTTTTATATTTTACCATGGAACATAAAAGAAAAACAGTGCAAAAGCACTGTTCGCTCATTTAAACCAAATCTAGCAATTCTCCTAAGAAGCTCCAACTGATTGCACCACAATACAGTCCATAGAACAATGTAATAATAAACACCTGTGCAGTTATGAGTGCAAACAAGAACGCTATCCAGCCTTCTACCATAAAGGGAGGCATAGAATCTAAATTAAGGAAATAAACAACAAAATATAAAATACATAACGCCAGTATGGAAAGCACAATTCTTCTTTTATGTTTTATTTCTTTGCTTTTCTCTTCTAGGAAGCGATTTAAATCCACGCTTCCTTCATGATTTATACCAACCATATCAAATGGTTTATGATATACACCTTCTCCACTATGCAATAGCAATACCTGCTTTACATTTTGTCCTTTGCTAATCACGTTGCTTTGCACAGCACTTTCCATAGATACCCCATACACAACATCACAAATATATTCGTATTGTTCTAGTTTTTTTACTTCTTCTAAATGCTTGACACAGAACTTTCAAATCCATATAATAAGTAAAATTTACATTAAATTAGA
>JAVWJF010000374.1:0-1445 GCA_036639195.1 Longicatena sp. | reverse complement strand
CGAGGTCTAAACATAATGCTTTGCGGAAACAGTCCGACGAGAGATTATCGGAAAAAGTGTGTATAGTTTAGACGCCGATTTAGATGTCGGGCATTGAAACAGTGATTTAGATGTCGGAGAGAGTTTTGGCAGTGAATTGGATGTCATGGGATGAGAAAACTGAATGGAAGATAATTTAACTCATAACAATTTAGATTTTCTAAAAGTTCTTGAAAATTTCACACTGGAAAGTAAACTGTTAACGTGTCAAAAGTATTCAAGCAGAATTATGACATGCTCAATGGTTGACATGATTAAAGCTTACAAAGAAAATATTATGCCATGGGAAATAGAAGCATTTGCGGCGTACTCGATTGTTTATGATAACAGTAACGCAACAGAGAAACTCGATGGTAAAACATTTGCGGACACCATTACATTAATAAGAAATTACTGGCATAGCGGATTAACAGAAGCTGAGAACAGTGGAGAATATCCAGAAGCGTTTATGATGATTTCAGCTTTGCAACAATTTCCTGTTCAGGGGGTATTCCTTCAAAAATTATGCAGATATCATTATTTTTTTACATTTCAAAATGAGAAGTTGGATATGCGAGAAGTTTTTCTCGACAAAATGGGAGTCAATTATGAGCAATTAGAAGAATTTGCTTATTTAGTATTTGTGGGATTTAGCAAAGAAGCTCAAGATACTATTCCTGTGCATCAGTTACAAGATGCTTTGGCAAAAGTTTTTTCTAATAAGGATACACTTAATCTTCTTTCAATTGAAAAAGAAGATTACAAGAAGGAATTGCTGTCTTTATATAAAGATAATATAATCGACCAGTATTATGGGCTGAAAATTCAATATGTATATCCGTTTATTTCAGGGAAAGATTTCACATATGTACCATCACCGTATTTAGTAATAAATGCCGTAACTGAATCTATGCTTAATCGTGTTACATTTCAAGATGATGAGCTTCGTAGCGCTATAGGGAAAGAAGTTATAGAAATCTATGTTTACGCTATTATTAAACAATTAAATACTGTAACATGGTCATCGCCGGAACTGGAGTATTATATAGGTCGCAGAAAATTATTAACACCAGATATAATTGCTGCAGAGAATGATAATGTTATTTTCTATGATACAAAAGCAATAATACCCAGTTTAAAATTAAGAAAATTTGATGCTACTGAGGTTGAAAAGGATATTGAAATTTATGCAAAAGATGTAATTCAGATTTACAGACAAATAAAGAATTATTTGCAGGGTCTATTTCAGTTGGATAAACCATATTCAAAGGAGAATATATTCGGTATTGTGGTTGTTTTAGAGGATGCTGTTGTATCCAGAAAAAAAGTGTATGATAAAGCATACTTAATGCTACAAGAAATAGACAACCTATCCGAAAATGAAAAGAATTATATATGTTCTCATATTAAAGTATTACCGCTTCGTG
>JAVWJF010000373.1:0-1498 GCA_036639195.1 Longicatena sp. | reverse complement strand
TTCCATGACCTGCACGTGCTTCTACAATAGGAAGCCCTTCTTTATCAAATGTGTATGTTTTATCATACGTGTTTTTAACTACGATTATAAATTTCTTTTCATCTTCTAGGACTGCTTTTAATTGGATACTTGCTTCTGGTGAATTTGTTTCTTGTATTGCATGAATCGCATTCTCAAGAGCATTTGCTAAAATAATACAAATATCCATTTCATCATATAACATCTCACTTGGAATCAATACATTTGATTGCACATTGTAACCTAGTTCTTTTGCCTGCGATATATAAGAAGATATCACTGCATTCACTGTTTTATTCTCACAATATTGAACAAGTTCACTTTCTTTCATATGTTCATCAAGTCTAGCAATATATTGCTTTATCTCTTCACTATTTTCATTACTTGCTAATGTATTCAATACCATTAAATGATGACGCATATCATGACGATAGCTTCTTCCTTGTTCTACTTTCTTACAAATAGATTCATATTCTTGTCGTTGTATCTTTAATTGTTGTGCGATAACTCTTTCATCTTCTTTCATCTGTAACGTTCTTTGAGCTAATATCAATACACGAGATATAATAAAGAATACAGATAATGCAGTTAAAAAGAGAATCAACCAAACAATAGAATTATTAGGCGTATTTTTAAAATAAGAAACACTTATGAAAATCATAATCGTAGGAAAACATAATGGTAACCAATTTGTATCGTTATGTAGTACATTTGATTGAAATGCTTTTCGCATATAAACATTTACAATCCATAACAATATAATGGCTCCCATAATCAAACTAACACTTATTACAACGCCTCTATTCATACCATAATTATCTACACCTTTAATCATAGCTTTTCGAAAGAATTCTAAGTTGCTTGAAACTAAAATGGCAATTGTCCAAATAGAAGACGTTTGAAAAAAGCCTGACTTAGAAAGGATATAAACACATATAATCACAGGCAGATATGCAGTCAATGGCAACATCGTTAAAACAAGCATAATCTCCTTACTATATAGGTAGCCTCCTACTTGTAAAGAAATGATACCAGTTAAAAAAACAAGGGTGATAAGGATCGTCACTCTCTTTGTGAATCTGGATTCTAACAAACTAGCGCAAGTCAGTAAAAATGTAAAAAACGGAATGGCTGCCCATAAGCATATGAATAAGTGTCGAGTTATCATAGAACCCCTCCTAGTTTTAATTATTTTTGATGTGTAGCTTTCTCCCTAAAATTGCTACATAATGTTTTTTCTTCTGTTTTTATTATAGCATGATTTATAAAAAGTGTCGCTAACTGTTCGTGCCAGTTATCGTATTATAGTAGATATGTAAAAGGAATGATAGAAGGAGTTGTTTAAGTTTTGAAGGTTTCATGATGTGGATTGTTTTGTGTTCCAATCGGTTTTAAATGATTGCGACCATGTATACTCCTTGCTAAATCAAGACGTAAGGAATTTATCACACATACAGGAAATGAAGTACAGTTAATGTAT
>JAVWJF010000372.1:0-1510 GCA_036639195.1 Longicatena sp. | reverse complement strand
AAATGTTTGCCTACTACTTTACAAACTCTATGGTTACGATTAGTGCACTTATCTTTATCGTCGGGGCAAAAACAGCAGTTCTTACAACGAAAATCAAAGAATTACAGCACTTCGCCAAATTCGATGAAATCTTTGTATTATCTTTATTGATCCTTATTACGAACCTAATTGTAAAAGGACTTGTACAATTGTATGCGCAGAAAAAAGAAGGAAAACAAGTGGAAAAGAAATCCTTCAGTATTAAGAAAATTGTACTTGCGCTAGGAGCTGTAGTTTTATTAGCATTTACCTTTATCTTTGGAACATCCCAAGAGAAAGTTGTAATTTATTCCAATGCGGATGAAGAAGCATTAGTAGCGATACGTCATGCATTAGATGAGAATGGGTTCGCTGATCAATACATCTTGCAGTCCTTTGGGACAAGTGAACTGGGTGGAAAGCTGATGGCTGAAGGTTCTAATATTGAAGCAGACTTAATCTCTATGAGTACCTATTATGTAGATAGTGCACAAGAGAAACAAAACATGTTTGAAAAACTTACCTTCCGTACAGATACCATACGTACCTATTCTGATTATGATACACCACTTACCGCCTTGGAAGGAGCTCTCATTGTAAATACACAATTCCTTGAGGAGAAGGGTTTAAGCATACCAACCTCTATAAAGGAATTAACCGATGATAAATATAAAGGCTATATATCCATCCCAGATATTAAGGCAAGTTCAACGGGATGGTTATTGGTACAAGCAATCCTAAATACATATGGAGAAGATGAAGGAAACATCATTTTAACGAAACTGTTAGATAATGTTGGACCTCATTTAGAATCCAGTGGTTCTGGTCCAATCAAGAAAGTTCGATCAGGAGAAGTTGGGATTGCATTTGGATTAAGACATCAAGCAATTGCAGATAGTAAAAAAGGATTACCAATTCAAGTTGTAGATCCAACTGAAGGAAATTATACCTTAACGGAATCTCTAGCCGTTGTTAAGAAAGAAAATAGCGCAACAGCAATGGCAATCGCAAGATGCATCATGGAAAATGCACGATCTGAGTTGTTAGAAACTTATCCGACTACCCTCTATGAAGGAGAAGAAGTCGATCGTGATGTAGCTTCTACAAAACCAAGAATTTATAAATACCCTTTAACAGTAGACTTACTAAAAGAACACCAGACATTCTTTGAGGAATGCCAGAAATAGGAGAAGAAAATGAATACATACAAATTATTAACACCAGGACCACTTACGACAAGCGATACCGTAAAACAAGAAATGTTATTTGATCATTGTACATGGGATGATGATTACAAACAAATTACACAAAGAATTCGTAAAGATTTATTAACGATTGCACATGTGGATGAACGTACATATACAAGTGTTTTGATGCAAGGCTCAGGAACTTTTGGAGTAGAGAGTGTAATCTCTAGCATCCTTCCCAAAGATGGTACGTTATTGTTGTTAAGCAATGGTGCCTATGGAGAGCGTATTGCAAAAATGTGTAC
>JAVWJF010000371.1:0-1556 GCA_036639195.1 Longicatena sp. | reverse complement strand
GGAAATATCATAAAGGGACTACGTTATGATGATTTAGACTTGGCTAGTGTGATATCTCATCTTCCAAGTGACTATGTGATGTTTTATAAGATGCATCCTTTGTTGGCGGACGCCTCATTAAAAGAGGGAGAACGCATTGTTAATGTGAGTCATGAAGATTTATATATGTTGTTGTGTGCTTGTGATTGTTTAATTACAGATTATTCTTCTATCCTATTCGATTATTCTCTTTTAGGAAAAAAGGCAATTTGTTATGCGAGCGATTATGAGGACTATCAACAAACCATTGGCTTTAATGTACAATACCAAAAAGAGATGCCTTCTAAGATTTGTACAAATGAACAAGAATTGATTGAACAACTTAGTGAGTGTTCATTTGATGAAGGGAAGATGAAAAAATTTCAGGAAATGTTTATGCCTTTTGATGATGGTGGCAATGCAAAAAGGGTGTATGCGCATATTCAAAAAGTTATGAATTCATAGATGAAAAGGAAACGAATATCGTTTCTTTTCTTTTGGTTAGGCAAATTTAAGTGAAAATAGTGTTCTTTAAGACCTGTAGGATTTGTTCAGTATATAAGACAGGTGTGTTTTTATAATGAACGTTTTGTATAAAAACACATAAGATAATCATAATAAAGGGAGTGATTTATGAATAAAATTTGTATTATCCCCCTAGATAAGGTAAAATTATAGTGTATTATATTTTGAGAGGAGTTTTATTTTTATGGCAAATGGATTCAGAAATGCGGATGAATTCAAAATCGAATTTAAGAAAAGAATCATTCAACACTACGGTCGTTCTATTGAACAGGCTCACATAACAGAAAAATATATGATTTTAGGAGAGATGGTTCGTGATCACGCAAGTGAGAACTGGAATCATAGCAAAGATGTAGTAGCAAAAAAACAAGAGAAACAAATGTACTATTTTTCCATGGAATTCTTGATGGGAAGATTACTTACAAATAACCTTATGAACTTAGGGATATATGATATTGTAAAAGAAGGACTTGCGGATTTAGATATTGATATCAATGCACTTGAAGATTTAGAGAGTGATGCAGGGCTTGGAAATGGTGGTTTAGGTAGACTAGCTGCTTGTTTCTTAGATTCTTTGGCGTCTATGAATTATTCAGGAAATGGAAACTGTATTCGTTATGAATATGGTTTGTTCAAACAGAAGATTGTGAACAATGAGCAAGTTGAAGTACCTGATCAATGGCTTTCATTAGGAAATGTTTGGGAAGTTCGTAAACCGAAACATTCCGTTGAAGTTAAATTTGGTGGACATGTAGATATGTGGATGGGTGAAGATGGGAAAGCTATCGTAAACCATATTCCAAGTTTAGTTGTTAAGGCAGTACCATATGACATGCCTATCGTTGGACAGAATACAAAAAATACCAATACGCTTCGTTTATGGAGTGCTGAGGTTGCGGATGATGCATGTGATGCGTCTAGTTTAAATGAATATGTAAATGAAGTACGTGAAATATGTCGTAATGTATATCCTGATGATTCTACAGAGCACGGAAAGAAGTTAAGATTGAAAC
>JAVWJF010000370.1:0-1568 GCA_036639195.1 Longicatena sp. | reverse complement strand
TAAATAGTCGTCCCTAAAAAACCCATTAAGTTATTAATTTTCAATAAAATAACTACCAAAATATTATGAAATATCTGCAAGAAATGGTATCTTTGTATATAAAACCTTGCAGATATTGTCATGTATACTCAGCCAAAAACCTACATTTCGCCATTGTTATTTAACACTTTCTCGGATCAATTAAATCCGAGTCATCCGCTCTATCTTTTAGCCAATAAACTTAACTGGCAACTATTTGAAGAAAGTTTTGCCCCACTATATTGCTCAAACAATGGTCGTCCGTGTAAGCCTGTTCGTTTGATGTGTGGTTTACTTATTTTGAAACATCTTCGTAACTTGTCGGATGAATCTGTAGTAGAGCAATGGAGTGAAAATTCTTATTATCAATATTTCTGTGGACTTGATGTCTTCAGTGCCTCTCTTCCTTGTACCGCCAGTGAGTTAGTTTATTTCCGTAATCGCATTGGTACAGAAGGTATTGAATTGATTTTGAAGGAGAGTATTCGTATTAATGATGACGAGAACGATAACACCCCCACAATCGCTTTTATTGATTCAACCGTTCAGGAGAAAAATATAACCTATCCTACAGATGCAAAATTGCACAAGAAAATTATCAAGAAGTGCCAAGCCATAGCTCGAAAAGAGAATATTGAAGTCAGACAAACCTACACAAGAACCTTAAAGTCTCTAAGTCGCGATCAACGTTTTCGTAATCATGCAAAGAATCACAAGAAAGCAGTTAAAGCCGATAAGAAAATACGCACCATAGCTGGTCGTCTGGTTCGGGAGTTGGAGCGTAATCTGGGTGTGGATTCACCTCTTCAAGAGCAATTATCACTATACACTAGAGTATTACAGCAAAGGAAGAAAGATAAGAATAAGATTTACTCCTTACATGAACCCGAAGTAGAGTGTATCAGTAAGGGTAAGGAACATAAGAAATATGAGTTCGGTAATAAAGTATCGATTATTCGTTCTATTGGTGGCGTAATACTTGGAGCATTATCCTTTAGAAATGAGCATGATGTACGAACTATAAAACCAGCATTAGATCAGGTGCATCGCCTGACAGGCAGGTATGTAAAGATATTAGCAGGAGATAGGGGTTATCGGGGATTGAAACAGTATGAAGAAACGAAGATAGAAATTCCATCTGTTCCACGAGCTAAAGATAGTCGGTACGAACGTAATAAAAAGAAGAAATTATTTTGTAAAAGAGCTGGTATTGAGCCTACTATTGGTCATTTAAAAAGTGACCATAGGATGGGGCGTAATTTCTATAAAGGAATAAAGGGTGATGCAATCAACTTAATGCTTGCAGCGGCCGCCTATAACTTCAAAAGAGCTATGAGAGCTCTTTGTATATTTACCAGAAAGTGGATTTTCGAGAAAATAAAAATAATTGTTGCTGAAATTTTACTTCTGCAACAATTATTTTTATTGAGACGAATATGTTATGTTTCCTAAAAGTGGTTTTTTAGGGGCGACTAAATAGTCGTCCCTAAAAAACCCATTAAGTTATTAATTTTCAATAAAATAACTACCAAAATATTATGAAATATCTG
>JAVWJF010000369.1:0-1590 GCA_036639195.1 Longicatena sp. | reverse complement strand
AGAACGTAATGGCACCTGTGAAAAGACAAAAGGGAACATGTAGTTAGGAACAAACATTGAAACTTATGCGTACGAAGATCATACAGGACATAAGGAAAATGGATAAGTTCAAAGATGTGGTTAGTACCTTTTGTAGTCGGTTTATCAGGAAAACAACGAGACTGGAAGATGCGAAGAACGTATCAAGAAAGGAAAGTTGTGAAAGAAACTAATGATAAATCGACAAATAGATGAGGAGCACATAATAGATGCTCCTTTTTTTGCATGTTCTATTAAAATAAATCATATACTCCTGTAGGTGATGCAATTGAAAAAAATAATATGTGTGTTGTTACTGTTTATGTTGCAGATGAGCACTGTCTATGCAGATTCTTATTGTGTTATTTCTGGTAAAGATAACACCGTCATTGATGAGAAGAATATGAATGAACCACAAAGTGTTGCGAGTATTTCTAAAATCATGACTGCAATCATTGCGATTGAACAAGGAAATCTAAAAGATACTTGGGTGTGTGGAGAAGAACTAAAACAGGCGTATGGTTCATTATTGTATCTAAAAGAAGGAGATAAAGTCTCGTTACAGAGTATGTTATACGGCTTGATGTTGCGAAGTGGAAATGATGCAGCTTTAGAAATTGCTGTACATATCGCAAAGAGTGAAGCGGCATTCGTGAAGTTGATGAATGAGAAGGCGCAAGAAATTGGGATGTTAAATACAGAGTTTCATAATGCAAGTGGATTGGATGAACAAGATGGAGGAAATATATCTACCGCATATGATATGGCATTATTGATGTCGTATGCGATGAAGAATGAAACATTTCGCACAATTACGAGTACGACCTATTACACCAATGAATCTGATTTGCGTTGGAAGAATAAGAATCGATTATTGTTTGAGTATCCATTTACAAATGGTGGAAAAACAGGGTATACAAAGAAAGCTGGAAGAACACTTGTAACAAGTGCTGCATATCAGGATACTGAAAGTATTGTAGTAACTTTAAAGACGGCTGATGATTTTGAATTTCACAAAGAAAAGCACCAAGAAACATTTTCTCAATATGATACGATTGTATTGCTAAAAAAGGGAACCTATCATTGTGATGGAAGGAAGTTTAAAATAGATCAAGATGTATGTGTAACAGTTAAAAAAGATGGAACTACCAAAATTGAAACAGCGATTCATGTAGAAAAGGGACAATTAATAGTTGAGGTACAAAAGAAGGGTCATGTAGATGTATACACATACAAAGAGAATAAAGATAAGAAATCTTCCTTGTTTGGGAGTGTGCATTTATGAATCTAATCTGGTTAATTCTATTATTTGTCACGATATTGTATTGCTTGTTCACCGGGAATGTGAGTATTGTAAATGATGTATTTCTAAATGTTGGTGAAGAAACATTTGATTTTATTATACCTTTATTGTGCGTGATGGTCTTTTGGAATGGAATCTTATATATTGCTAGAGAAGCTGGAATTATACGTATGATTGAAAAAGTGTTTCATCCATTGTTGAAGAAATTGTTTCCAGATATTGCACATGATGAAGAAACACTTGGGTATGTTGCGACCAATATTGTTGTG
>JAVWJF010000368.1:0-1595 GCA_036639195.1 Longicatena sp. | reverse complement strand
CGTAATCAAACATAGATCCACCATAGTTAGATTGACTCCAAGCAATAGTGTTGGTATCAATCAACTCTTCACACACTGCAACGTGTCCGTATTGTCCATAAGACCAAATCATCAAGGCACCTTCTTTAGCGTAATTAGAACGAGTATAACCATCTGCATAGTTATCCCATAAATCTTGAGCCCCAACTACTCTAACATCGTCTAGTGGTTGATTCTTTCCTAGAATTTCACTAATACGTGCTGTTGCATAAGTGAAACAGTTCGGCATTGCGATACCGCAGCGGCCTACTGCATACTTGTACCACTTGCTATTTAATAAATTTGATAATGATTTTCTTGCTGTATATGACATTTATTTGTCCTCACTTTCGTCTTTGTTAATTCCTAAATGCTCATCAATTCTATGATGAGCTGATTTTGTACTTTGTTCTACCTTTGCCACTCGTTCATTTAAAGACTGAACACTCTTTGTCACATCTTTAATATCAATGGCTATAGTGTTTGTTGTGTTGCATAACTGATCTAACTTCATATTCATTTTTACTTTGTTTTCGATATCTGCTTCATTATCCTTTTTTTCGTTTCTTCTAAAAGATAGAAATGTCATAATTCCACCAAATACCGCTATAAGTAATGCAATGCTAATAGTCGTATTACCGTCCATATTTTAATCCTGCTTCTTAATTTCTTTCACTTTAATGATTCCATCATAGATAGCAGAAGCTCCTAAGAATGCTATAAATCCAACCCATAGCCCTGCTACAAAATTCATTCCAAAGAAATATATTGTAAACACTATTCCCAGTGATAATGAGATAACTAGGTTAAACGTCCACGTTACCCATCCTTTCTTTACAATAGGTAATTCTTTTAGCTTTTGCATTAGTGCAGTTTGAAGTACACTACATAACAATGCAATCATAAGAATCTTAAACAAAATACTTGGTATTGCTAATTCCATCTTTTTCTCCTTCTCCGCCTTTTGCGGTAATAAAAAAGAGCATTTATGCTCTTAAATAATCAATAATTGAACATTACATCGCATCCTAAATGGTAAACTACATAATTACTTCTGTGGGTTATAGTATACACTAACCCACCTCGAAGTTGTAAGTAAATACTTCTTGACGCATCCTCTGTGGGTATAGTAACACTACTTCCGCCATATAGATTGATAGTGTCATTAGGAATAATGTTTCTAACCTCTTGTGGTATTTCACATAGCGTAGCTCCGTCAATGTTCCCTGTTGTAGAATTTGTATATACTGATAATCTACACAATCTTAATGCTTCATTTATATAAAACGCTCCGCTAGGGTTTGTATAAGAACTGTTCCATGTATTAATTGGATGCTTTACCCATTTATTTCTTTCATCTACATATTTCTTTTTTGGTACTTTTAGTGCCATAAATTGGGCTGTTCCGTGGTGTCAATTCGTGTATTCAATCACCATTTTGAAAGGTTGATTTTTGTATGCGCCATATGCATTTAAAACCAATTTTCCACCATATATATTGCAATATATATAATTTTCGCCATTGTAATATATTGGAAGTGGCATGCTATACAGTCCATCTTGAATAAATATTCCAT
>JAVWJF010000367.1:0-1624 GCA_036639195.1 Longicatena sp. | reverse complement strand
TTGTTTGGTACGTTAGGAGATGGAGTAATCATCATCGCGCCACGTGATTCCTATATTAAGAATTGCCTTGAGAATGAAGGAAAAACATTAGTTAGCTTTGGGGTGTCTTTAAATACAGAACAAAAGAAATTACTAAATGAACGATTATTAGAAGTGTTTTCTAATTTGGTTGATTTCGAAAGTGATGAACAATTAAAACAAAAAAATCTTCCAATTCAAGGCATTTGTGATGATTATATTAGTAGGGTAACACGAACTTCACCAGAAGCACTGTTCTATAAAATCAAAGAAGGAAAGTTAAAGACATTCTTTGTGTGTTCTACAAATTGTGTGTTCTTCATGTCCAACATATTAAGTGTCATAGGTTTAAATTTGTTTGATTTAAGCGGTATTGTATCACCAGGAGCATATTATGACTTTTTAAACAAACAATTTAAAAGTAATAAAGGATTCATTGTTTCTAGAAAATTATATCGAAAAAAAGATGCACATTTGTTTTCAAAGCGTAAGGGTTTGTAATACGGTCTCATTCGTTGTATAATAATAAGGCTTTGAGGTGATGAAAATGGAAAAGATAAGAGTAGAAAATCTAACCTTTTCTTATGATAGAGAAAGAAACGCAGTAGAAGGTGTTTCTTTTCATATTGAGAAAGGCAGTTATACGACAATCATTGGACATAATGGTAGTGGGAAAAGTACGATAGCAAAATTGATCACTGGACTGTTAGAAAAAAGTGATGGAAAGATATTTGTAGACGATGAAGAATTAACGGTTGATAATGTGTACGATATACGCAATAAAATTGGAATTGTTTTTCAAAATCCTGACAATCAGTTTATCGGTGCAAGTGTCGCAGATGATATCGCGTTTGGTTTAGAGAATCATCAGGTAGCAAGTGAAAAAATGCAAGAGATTATCGAACGTTTTGCGGATAAGGTCAAGATGAGTAAATATTTGTTAAGTGAACCTACGAAATTATCTGGTGGACAAAAACAAAGAGTTGCCATTGCGGGTGTTTTAGCAATGTCTCCTGAAATCTTGATTTTTGATGAATCCACTAGTATGTTAGATCCACAAGGAAAAGCAGAAATCAACGAACTTATTCAAGAAATTCATCGTGAAAGTAAAATCACAATCATCTCCATTACGCACGATATTGAAGAGGTAGCAACTGCAGATTACGTCATTGTCATGGATGATGGACATGTCGTTATGGAAGGAAAACCAGAAACCATATTGTTGCGTGAAGAGGAACTAATTGCGCTTCAATTGGATATCCCTTTCGCATTAAAATTTACAAACGCATTGAAGAAATGTCATATTCATATAGCAGCATGTACAACAATGGAAAAGGTGGTGGATGAAGTATGTCAATTACGTTCAAACAAGTAGAACATACATACAATCCTGATTCTCCTTTTTCTTATGCAGCATTAAAAGGAATCGATTTAGATATAACAGAAGGAAAAGTAACCGCTGTTATCGGAGAAACTGGAAGTGGAAAATCTACACTTTTGAATATGATTGGCGGGTTAGATATACCAAGTGAAGGTACAGTAATAGTAGATGGAAATGAAATATCTAAAATGAAGGATGAAGATCAGACTATTTTTAGAAGAAGAC
>JAVWJF010000366.1:0-1635 GCA_036639195.1 Longicatena sp. | reverse complement strand
ACCCTGCTTTTTTCAATTGTTCCTCTAAGGCTTTCGCATCTACACGAATCCCCATCGAACTGATTTCAACGACTGTATCCAATACAGGATAATACAATAAAATATCTCCATTTAAAGACCAATCATCATAATCAGGTGCACGACCATCGTGCTTGATACCACTTTTTAAGGTATCCCCGATCTGCATTAAGAATACTGTTTTATGTTCTTTTACAATTTCGTATTCTCTTTGTTTTGGTGTAAGATCTGGATATTTATCTTCCAATTCTTGTGCCGTAATAAAGAATACATCTTCATGAATAAATGGTTCTAAGTTCTCATAAATAATATCGAGTTCTTTTTCTGTTTCTTTTAAAGCTTTCATAATATTACGAACCGTCATTTTTAAGAAATCAACAGTTCGATTCTTCTCATCAATAATCTTTTCCCAGTCCCACTGGTCAACATAACAAGAATGTAAATTGTCTAAATCTTCATCGCGACGAATCGCATTCATATCTGTATATATACCTTTTCCAACATTTAAGTTGTAACGTTTTAAAGCCATTCGTTTCCATTTTGCGAGTGAATGGACGATTTGATAATCGCCATTACCGATTTCTTTAATATCAAATGAAACTGGACGTTCAATACCATTTAAATCATCATTGAGTCCACTTTCCTTACTTACATACAGAGGTGCAGATATACGCATTAGATTCAAATGATGCGCCAATCTTCTTTCAAATAAATCTTTCACATATTTAATGGCAACTTCTGTTGATATAATATCCAGTTTATTCTCATAATACTTTGGAATCATCAAGTCTTTTACAGCCATAGGAACCCCTCCTTTGTCATAATGGTTATATTATACATGATTTACCATATAAAATATATCCCTTTTTTCAAAATTTTTCAATTTTCTTTCAATTACTATCATTTTATGATGTAACACCCTCAAATATTATTTATATTTACGAAAAATATAATAATCTTCTAAACTTTCTCTTTGAAATCCATTGTGTATAAGTACCTGAGAAGAAGGCTCATTCTTCTTATCAACACGTGCAAATATACATAGAATAGAAAGGCATTTAAAAGCCTCTATACAAAGTTGCCTTACCCCTTCTTGCATAATGCCTTGATTCCAATAATTCACATCCAACCAATACGATAATTCTCCACATTCACTACTCTTTTTTTCACACTCCAAAAATCCACATACCACACCATCACACTCCAACGCACGAAATAGAAAGCGTGTAGGATCTGCACATTGATAAAACTGAATTGTCGACATTGCATGCAAAAAGGTATCTGGATATAAATAACGCCAAATTCTCTTTCTTAAATAATATGGATGCATCGACATTTGATACAATGCGAGTGCATCTTCCTCTTGCCAAGTTCTAACTTTAATTTGCATATCATCACCTACTTTACATAGTATGATGTATCCCTTCATCGGTTATACAAAAGAAAAGACTGTGATTTCCACAGTCTAAGCTTTTACTTCTACGCATACCCCATCAGGTCCTGGTGTTGAATTCAAATACTCTGCGATTGCAGCTTTTTGTTCAGGTTTACATGGTTTACATGTACCCACAACTTTTACCTCACCGTTCACTAATGCTTCCGCAAGTCCAGAACAAC
>JAVWJF010000365.1:0-1666 GCA_036639195.1 Longicatena sp. | reverse complement strand
CTCATCCAAACTAAGTTTCATGTAGATGCATCTCCATGGTTATCAACCTTAACCATGGATCAACTACAACAAGTATCGCAATTACTAATGAACGCACAAACATTTGAAGAAATACAAAACGCTTTATAATTATTATGATTTGATATACAGACAAGACACGATCTTGTCTTTTTTTGGTCACTTTTTGCAAAGAAATGTGGAAGTCATTATCTTTTTCTTTTTAGACTGCATATGCTATACTCAACATGTATAAGAGTAGGTATATCTTGTAAAATGATATACAGACTAAGAAGAGGAGGTTAAGGTATGAATGAAAAAAGAAAAGTAGTACTAGTAGGTACAGGATTTGTTGGTATGAGTATGGCCTACAGTTTTTTAAATACAGGTGGTATCGATGAATTGGTTTTGATCGATGTGGACAGTGAAAAAGCAATTGGTGAGGCAATGGATTTACAACATGGACTTCCTTATGCACATGGAAAACTAAGTATTAAAGCTGGAGGTTATGAAGAATGTAGTGATGCAGGTATCGTCGTAATTACAGCAGGTGTTACACAGCGTCCAGATGAAACTCGTTTAGATTTAACTGCGCGTGATACAGTTATTATAAAAAGTGTAACAGAACAAATTATGGCATCGGGGTTTGATGGTATCATTGTGATTGCGAGCAATCCAGTGGATGGTATGACTTATGTTGCACAACAAGTATCTGGTCTACCAAAAGAGCGTATCATAGGATCAGGGACACTTTTAGATACCGCACGTTTACGTTATATGATGGGTGAATATTTAGATGTAAGTACAAGCAATATTCATGCATATATTATGGGAGAACATGGAGATAGCAGTTTTGTACCTTGGACACAAAGCTATGTGGGATGTAAGAATTTGTTGGAATTGTTAGATGAAAAAGGGAAAGATTTAAGTGATCTTCACAACATTTATACACAAGTTCAACAAGCAGGATATGAAATTGTGAAACGTAAAAAATCTACGTATTATGGAATCGGGCTATCTTTGAATCGTTTGGTTCAAGCTATCTTCAATGATGAAAATGTCATTTTGACTGTCTCTGCATATCAAAATGGAGAGTATGGACAAGAAGGTTTATATATTGGCGTTCCAGCAGTTATCAATCGCAAAGGAATTCGAGAAATTATAAAATTAGAATTAAATGATGTAGATCAAGCAAAATTTGATAATAGCTGTAAAGTATTAAAAGATATCAATAAGAATACAATCGACCCATTATTAAAAAAATAGTGCAATTATGCACTATTTGAAATATGATATTTTTTGTGGATCAAAGCGATCCACTTTTTCTTTTGTCTCATCACCATACCCAATCGCAACAAGTGCAATCGGAACAAGATTTTCCTCCAATTTATAGTATTCTTGGAAAAGTTTGATGCGATCTTGTAATGGCGCAATTCCACACCAACAAGTAGAAAGACCTTGATGAACAGCTTCTATCAACATGTTTTGAATGGCGGCAGCTCCATCTAAATATAAGTACCCTTGATCGGTTGTAGTTTGTATATCTCCCATAACTAAAATGGCACATGGTGCATCTTTCATGAAGGCCATATAAGGTTGTAAGTCAACCATGTCCTGTAATGCTTTGCGATTATGTACCACCATAAATCTCCAACTCTGCGCATTTCTA
>JAVWJF010000364.1:0-1681 GCA_036639195.1 Longicatena sp. | reverse complement strand
GGTAGAAAGCATATCGATCACACACAAAAGTGATGGACTTTATGCCTGCATTAAATTACAAAGAAAAGAACATATTTGTCCTGCTTGTGACTTCAAAACATCTACAGTCAAAGGATACAGCAAAAAGAAAATTCTACATTCATTGACTACGCATACCCCTTGTTTCATCTTATACAACGCTAGAAGAATGAAATGTGATGCTTGTGGGAAAACATTCTACGAAGATAACCCCTTCGCCTATAAAAATATGAAGATCTCATTTTTGACCGTGTTTAATGTCCTTAATGATCTTAAGAAACCAACAGAAACCTTCACCTCCGTTGGCAATCGCTACCGAATATCAGATACCACAGCTGCCGCAATCTTTGATTCACATGTATTCATCCCAAGACGAAAATTACCGAAATATATTAATGTCGATGAAGTTTATGCTTTTTCAAGTGATAGAAGTAATTATGTCTGTGTCTTCGTTGATTTTTTAACTGGCAAAACAATCGATTTACTCCCAACAAGACGTAAAGAAGACCTGATTAAATATTTTAGATTAATCCCTTTAGAAGAACGTAAAGAAGTAGAATTAGTTTCTATGGATATGTGGGAAACTTATAGAATAGTAGCAAAATATGTTTTTCCTAACGCTCGCACAGTCGTCGATAAGTTTCATTTATATCAAGAGTTACATCGTAGAATCACAACGATTCGCATAGCCGCAATGAATCGAACAAAACCCAAAAAATTAGATAAAGAAAAAAAACAAGATGTCGCAGAGAAACATGCGCAAGAACAAGCAACCAGAAATTATTATGTGTTAAAGAAATTCAATTGGCTACTATTCAAAAATGAAGATCACAAAACACTTATAAAGCTTAATGATGGTTCAGAAAAATTGATGAAAATCCTAGATCCAAATGTAGAGAAAAAGTACAACAAGGCATTATCTAGTTACTGTAATTATTATGATATTTATGACATGATGCTTACCATCGACCCGGAACTAGAGATAGCAATGAATCTGAAATATAAGTTTGATCAATTCTATAAAACAGCTACATATGAAAACAGCAAAGAGCAATTAGAAGATTTAATCATTGAATTTAGCTCTTGCGGAATCAATGAGCTAGTCAATTTCGCAAATACGTTGAAAAGATGGAAAAAGGAAATCATCAATTCTTTTATCATCATAGACAAAGATAGCAAGAGAAAGATGAATAACGGTATAATCGAAAATCGTAACAAAATCATAAAACAGATAAAGCATAACTCAAATGGATATCGCAATTGGAGTAGATTTCGAACTCGCGCATTGTATGTATTAAATGATGACACAACTTTTAGAATTGAGCCTATCATCACAAAAAAATAATCGGCAAGGAGTTTCCTCTCTACCGATTATCTTCGAACAAGTTTGGGGTTCATTCTACCCCAGTTTGTCTTAATGCCGTGTTAATCATTTCCCCACGTTATCTGGGAAACCCAGAAAAGCAATTGCCATTCTCATAAGAGAAATCGCGATTGCTTTTTTCTAATATTTTTATTTTTTTGTTTATTCTGTTTCAATAAGTCCGTATCCACCTTCATTACGTTTATACACAACAGAAATATCATTGTTTTCAAGATCTCTATAAATGAAGAATGCATGGTTTAACATTTCCATACGCATAATTGCTTCATCAAGATCCAT
>JAVWJF010000363.1:0-1684 GCA_036639195.1 Longicatena sp. | reverse complement strand
ACAACAATCTCTTCATAATTAGAAAGAATCCCCTCATTATCCAGTTGTTTCAATAAAACATTACATAGTTCTTTTACTTCTTCTGGATTTTTTATCTTCTCATAGAATGTTTTTGAATCCACATTAGGATCTAACAATTTAAGTGCTACGAAGCGTGGAGATAATTGTTCACATTCTATGATATCCTCCAATTTCTGTAGTGCGTGTTCCAATATTTCTGGATAGGTTACAATTGCTTCTTGATAACCGACGACACTCTTCCCTACTTGTTCAATTGCATTTTTTAATTCATTGAAATCTTTTTCATTTCGAGCACTCATCTTCACTACTTCTACATGCAAAATCTCTTGAAGTCTTTTATCATCAATTGTAATATTCTTTTTTTCAGCTTCATCCATCAAATTTAAAATCACAATGACTTGGTGGCTGATTTCTAACGTCTGCAACACTAAATTTAGATTGCGTTCCAAACAAGTACTATCACAAACCACCATACAAACATCACACTTTTCAAAACAAATAAAGTTGCGTGTCACTTCCTCTTCACTAGAATGTGCTAGTAATGAATACGTACCTGGTAAATCTACCATTTTATGACGCATGGATTTATGAGTAAAGTATCCATTTGCTAATTCTACTGTTTTCCCTGGCCAATTCCCTGTATGCTGATTCATCCCCGTCATGGCGTTAAAAACAGTGCTCTTCCCTACGTTAGGATTGCCTAAAAGCGCAATTGTATAACCCGTGGATTCCTGTTTGTAACATGCATTAATTTTATCATTCTCCGCAATCAGTTTCTCAAACAGCATTCTCTTCCCCCTGTTCTATTACGTATATCCCTCTGCTTTCTTCATCACGTAATGCAATCTTACACCCCTTCATAAGATACGCTCTCATTTTCTTACTAGGACTATTTAAGACAGGCATGACTTTCACTCTATCCACAAATCCCAAATCCATCAATCTACGCTTCATAAAAGGTTCTTGTTCGATATGGTGAATCAGGACTTCTTCTTCTAATTCTACATCCAGTAGTGTTTTCATTTCTTCCCTCCTATGCCTAGTGTATCCATATGCCTACAAGTTGGTAAGCACAAATACCCATGAGAGCATAGAAAAAGCAGACAAATGCCTTGCATTCATCTGCGAGAAAAGATTATTTAACTTTTGTTATCATATCTTGATGCATCTGTTTTAAATCTTCGCGAATATGAATTTGTTGTGGACATAAGGTTTCACATTTCCCACATTGTTGGCAATTTGCTGCTCGTTCTTGCTCTTGCATCGTATCAAAATATGCTTTATGGGTAGCTGGTTGATTTCTATATTTGGAATATTCATTCCAAATTTTAAAGTTTTTAGGAATTTGTACACCAAATGGACAAGGCATACAATATTCACATCCCGTACAACCATTCATTGTTCTTTCCTTGATTGTTTTCGCAACTTCTTTCACTAACATTTCTTCTTCCGCATGCAACGGTTGAAATTGATCAAATGTTCGTAAATTGTCTTCCACTTGCGCAAAGGTAGACATTCCACTTAAGATAACTTTTACATTTGGCTTACTTCCTACCCAACGAAGCGCCCAAGATGAAATACTTTTATCTGGTGCATAGTCTGTAAATTTACAAGCGACATCTTCAGGTAAAAAGGACAAGGAACCACCTTTGATTGGTTCCAT
>JAVWJF010000362.1:0-1685 GCA_036639195.1 Longicatena sp. | reverse complement strand
CATTTTGGATTAAGGAAACCTTGTCTTACCTGTTTCTCTAAATATGGTAAAAAACTTTGGTCTTGTAGTTGGGCAAATGATAGATTTACACTAATCGTAAAGTTTTTATCATACTTCCGCCAATTTTTACAAACTTTTTCTGCGTTCTCTAATACCCAACGTCCAACTTTATGAATTAATCCTGTTTGTTCTAATAAAGGAATAAATTCAGCAGGTGATATCATTCCAAGTTCAGGTGGTTTCCATCGAAGCAATGCTTCTGCACTTTTTAAACGGAAAGTCCCAGGTTCAATTTGTGGTTGATAATAAACTTCAAACCACTTGCATCCTTGTTCTACACTTTCATTCAATGCACTCATGATTTGTACAAGTCGTTCACTTCCACTCATTGTGCTTTTATCATATATTGTCAAACGGTTTTTTCCATCACGTTTTGCACAATCAAGCGCATAAGTTGCTCTTTTGAACATAACTCCAAAAGCCACATTTTCATTATTAAACCATGAACATCCTCCAGAAATAGTACAGTAATAACGATGTTCTCCAAATTGGCGATGTTGATGGAAAATACTAAATAATGTTTGGCAATACTGATTAACTTGTTCAACTGTTTCATCTGGGAAGAAGGCTGCGAACTTATCACCATCTAAACGGAAAAGCTGAATATGTTCAGGAAGAACAGATATCATACGTAAAGAGGCTTCTTTTAGAACACTGTCTCCAAATTCCCATCCGTATATACTATTGATATAACGGAAATTATCGATTCCTAAGATTAACAAAACACCTTTTTCAAGTCCTTGAGCAAGCTTAGCACGTGTGCTTACTTCAAATTCATACTTATCTAATAACCCTGTTAAATGATCAACTTTTGTCTTTTTTCCAAGGTTAGTAAGAACGACAACTAATGTTGTTGGTTCCCCATCTTCTCCACGTTCCACGTGACCTCGTGCACGTAACCATACCCATGTTCCTTGATTATTTAAAGCACGATATTCTTGATTGTGTGTATCGGATTTTCCACTCATCATAGAATTTATATCATGCATAAAATCTTCTTTATCATCTTCATGGATACGTTCTAACCATACTGGAATTGCATCTTTAATAACTTGCTTAGGTAATTCAAATTCCTCAACCATCTTTTTAGGAAAATAAAAGTAATCTGTTTTCATATCACAGATGATGATATAATCATCTGTACTTAATGAGAGTGCATCATATAACGATGTATCTAGAATAAATTTATTAAGATCTTCATCATTGTAATTTACTTCATGTTGATGTTCTGAGAAATCATATCCTGTAAATACACCAAGTTGTTGTCCATTATTAACTGTAATTAATGATGCATTAATCTTAGCCCATACTTGAAAACTATCTAAATACATTTCACAACGATCTTCAACAGTATTTTCACGAATCATTCTATCAATTGGACAATCCTCACATGGAGTTGTTCGATTTCTAAAAGCTTCATAGCATACACGTCCAGGTTTGGCAGCTGGTAATCCTTGTTGTGTATTACGATTTACATACTTAATAACATGTGTTACAGGATCAATGATATATGTATAATTATGCATTCCATCTACAATACTTTGTAATAATAATGTAGATTCACCTAATTCTTGATTAACATTTTTACCAACGAGGAAAACATCTAATAACTGCATTACACTTTC
>JAVWJF010000361.1:0-1687 GCA_036639195.1 Longicatena sp. | reverse complement strand
ATGAAACAGACGCTATTGTGCCACATCTTGCAACAATACGTGCAGAAGCAAATCTACGATGGAATCAAATGAAGAGATTGAGAGATGCATTTCATCAACAAGTAAAAGTTATAGAGGCTGATTCAATACCATTACCGATTGAATTTTCTTATGTGGAACCAAAACGCATTGGAGAAGTGTTTCATTTTCGTTTATGGGATAAACCTTCCTTTGTACTAAACCATCAAAAGGATTTTTCAGATATTATTATAAAACAAGCGACACAAAAAAAAGCGACTTATTCTAATGAAAATAATACCTATTTCCTTGAATTTATTCGTGCTGAATCAATAGAGAGTGATTCAGTACCAGAAGGTCTTTGGTTTAATGAATTAATCGAGCACAATGTTTTTGGACTTTGGGCAAGAAACAGACCAGTTGAAGAACATGAGAAAATTTTAAACATCTTGTCTTTATGGGGATACGAGTCTGAAAACGAGCAAAAACCACTACCGTTTGATTCGGGGCATAGAGGCATACTAACACCTTCAACATTTATCTCTTTACACAAGGACAAAGCAGAAGGCTTATTAATAGATGTAGAACCATTTTATGTGGCTTGTACATTTGGTCTATTAGCCATCGACATTTTAACAACAACAGGTGCGAGATTGAACGAATTACTACAAATTAATAATACAAAAGGATGTATTCAAGTAAAGAAAATTAATAACAAGCTGCATTATTCCTATAAAGCTATACCTAAAGGAAGAGATACATTAGAAGAGTTTTATTTAAGTAAACAAACGATGGAACATATTCAAATGGTATCAAGGATGTTAAAAGAACATTATGACGGCGATAAAATTCCAAGTGTCCCATACAGAGATGCAAGAAAGCACTTATTCCCCACACCAATGCCTTATTATTTCCAATATACAGGTAAAGCATTGCAAAATGATGCTATATATAGTTCCATTCGATTTTTACTTCATGGATTATTATTTGAGATGCAAAACGGAAAAGCTGTAACTGTAAAAACACACCTATTACGTCATGCATTTGCGACAGAAGCTGTTCAGCGTCAAAAAATGCCGCTTGATATTGTCGCAAAAATACTGCATCAGAAAGATTTGAATGTAACAGGGTATTATTCAGCTCCCACACCTACACAAGTTGCAGAATCAGTAAGTGAGCTACATGATGTTATTTCAAGTTATATAGATATTGATGATGTATATTTAAGAAGTCCACAAGAGTTACAAAAAGAATTCGATGTCCACACAGAAAAAGTTGGTGTATTCAATAAAGTATTGGGTGGTACTTGTGTTACAGATTATGTTTGTCCCACTAAAATGCAGTGTTTAGGCTGCAAAGCAAAAATACCCGAACCAGATCAAGAGGATGAATTATTAGAAGTCATTCAATTATCGAAGGATATGGAAAGACGATTTAAACAAATGGGATTAGAGGTCGAAGTTCGAAAAGCGAAAGAGATGGCAAAGCAAGCAAAGATTGAATTGAAAGAGATTGATTTAATCAAACAATATAGGGAGGAACGTCAATATGAACCGAAAGCAAAAATTAATCCATTCAGATAAGAGGGAATGGCTCGTAAAAGTCCATCAGCAACGAAAAGATCGTTCTGTTTCTATTGGCATACAAACTATTGATTTCCTAGTTTCAAAAGGCATTCCTGTAACCTATC
>JAVWJF010000360.1:0-1700 GCA_036639195.1 Longicatena sp. | reverse complement strand
GAAGAAACAAATATTGATCATATCGTTATGATGTTGAAACAATATTTTGATACAAATAAATAAGGAGTTGGTAATTTGTTGAAGAAGCTATTAAACTTTTTAAAAAGTAAACCATTCATTGTCGGATTTTTAATTTTCATTCAATTGCTGGTGATATTTGGTCTTGTACTAACGTTGAGTGAGAACTTTTTCGCTGTTTACTTCTTCTTGATTTTCCTTAGTATACTAATGAGTATATATATTCTAAATAAGAATGATAATCCATCCTATAAGATGGCTTGGATAATAGCGATTGTAACATTGCCCATCTTTGGTGGTTTAATCTATCTATTGTTTGGAGGACAAAAAGTTCCAAAAGCATTACGTAAGCGAGATCATGATTCACAAGAAGAAATTGCAGGCATTATTGCACAGGATGAAACCATATTCCAAGTGTTAGAAAAAGAAGATCCAATCGCATTTAAACAAGCGAACTATATTTGGCGTAATGCGGACTTCCCAATTTACCAACACACGAAGACAACATTCTTTCCCATTGGGGAAGCGAAGTTTGAGGAATTGGTAAAACAGTTGAAAAAGGCACAGCATTATATCTTCTTAGAATATTTCATTATTGAAGAAGGTATTATGTGGAACACGGTTTTAGATATTTTGATTGAGAAGGTTCAAGCTGGTGTCGATGTACGTGTTTTGTACGATGATGCTGGATGTATCTCAAAACTACCAGATAAGTATTATTTGAAATTACGTTCTTTAGGGATAAAAGCAAAAGTCTTTAATCCGATAGAACCACGGCTTGCGATGCAGATGAATAATCGTGATCACCGTAAGATTTTAATTATTGATGGTATGATAGGAATGACTGGTGGAATTAACTTAGCCGATGAGTATATCAATGTGAATTCTCGTTTTGGACACTGGAAAGATTGCTCGGTAATGTTGGAGGGTGCTGCTGTTTGGAATTTCACCATTATGTTCCTACAATTCTGGAACTATGATGAAGAACATAAAGATAATTACTTAGATTATCATATGGAACCAGAAGAATATGCACATATTGAAAATGATGGTTATGTTCAACCGTTTTCAGATAGTCCTACCGATGATGAACACGTTGGGGAATACACGCATATTAATATGATTAATGGGGCAAATCAGTATGTATATATTCAAACACCATACTTGGTCATTGACCAAGAGATGAAAACGTCATTAATTCTAGCGTCTAAAAATGGTGTTGATGTTCGGATTATGGTGCCTCATATTCCTGATAAATGGTATGTATTTGCGGTAACACAAGCCAATTATCGTGACTTAATTGATAGTGGGGTTAAAATCTATGAGTACACACCAGGCTTTGTCCATGCGAAAACCTTTGTGGTTGATGATAAAATGGCCATTGTTGGAACCGTTAATATGGACTATCGAAGTTATTACTTACACTATGAAGATGGAGTATATTTCTATAAGAGTAAAGTTGTCGATGATTTAAAAGCAGATTATCTTGAAACACTGCTTAAGTGTCAGGAAATCACGGCAGAAGATTATAAAAAAGTTTCATGGGTTCGCCGATTGATTCAAGGAATCCTGAGTATCTTTGCACCGATGATGTAGGCAGAAATGTTTACATCTTTTTTTTACGTCCTTTTGTATATTGTATCCCATAATGAATAAGTATGAATTTTGCTTTTTTTTTTAAA
>JAVWJF010000359.1:0-1704 GCA_036639195.1 Longicatena sp. | reverse complement strand
AGTAGGAATCCAATCTTGTTCATAAGCAACAATTTTTTCAACTGCTTCTACAAACATATCTTCTGGTAATTCTGCCATACATAAACGACGATTAGAATTGATCATACGACGTCCATTCATTTCAGGACGGAATAATAAGATACGTCCATCTTTTGTTCTATAAGCTTTCAATCCCTCAAAGGTTTCTTGTGCATAATGCAATACTAACGTTGCCGGGTCCATACAAATTGGCGCATATGGTTCAATCTTCGCATTGTGCCATCCCTTTTCTGTTGTCCAATCGATTGTGAACATATGATCTGTAAAGTATTTACCAAATCCTAAATTATTCTGATCTGGCTTTTCTTTCAATGTTTTAGCCTTGATGTATTCTATTTCCATAATAATCTCCCTTCTATATATTGTTTTAAGCCTACACCCAAATGCGTTATAAGTCAAGGTGTTTTCATAATTTTACATAGTTTCTTTCATAAAATGATACATATTTCATAAATATATATACAACCTACTATAGTGTCGTATTTAAGCTTTCTTCTTCATGTCTTCCAATTGTTTTTCAACAATCGTATACTGTGATTTATAGCCTTCTAATTTTTCCTTTTCTGCATTTACTTTAGCTTCTGGAGCCTTATTGGTAAAGTTAGGGTTCGCAAGCATTCCCTCTCCACGTTTAATTTCTCCTTGAAGTTTCGAAAGTTCTTTTGTAAGTTTTTCAATTTCTTCTTCAACGTTGATAATCGAAGCCAAAGGAACAGATAGTGTGCCATTTAAGATAGAACGAACCATCATTTCTTCTTCTCGATCTTCGCTTACCCAACTAGCATGACACATTTTTTGTAAGATGGCATTGATTTTTGTGTCGCTTGGCAATATATCTCCATGTTCATTTTTAATGATAACATCGATATCAAAGCTTGGTTTTAAGTTATAATCCGCTTTGATACTACGAACAGCTTCAATCATCGTAATCAACTGTTTGATAGAAGTCATTTCTTCATCACTCAAATCCACAGGAATGCTAGTTGGCCAGCAATCCAAATTAATACTTTCCATCTCATGAGGAATTGCTTGGTAAATTTCTTCACTTACAAATGGCATAAAAGGATGTAACATACGCAAGATTCCACTTAATACACTAACCAATGTTGACTTACTTGCCATCTGTGTAACAACATCATCACTCATAAGACCAGCTTTACTTAATTCAATATACCAGCTACAGAAATCATCCCATACAAAACTGTATAATTCATTTCCAACAAGAGCATATTCATATTTATCCATGTTCGCACTAACACTTGCTAATACTTCATTGAAACGACGTAAGATCCATTTATCAATCATGGATACATTTGATAAATCAATATCTTTTACATCCATATCATTTCCACACTGCATAAGAACAAAACGAGATGCATTCCAAATTTTATTGATAAAGTTTGCACTTGATTCTACTTTCTCTTCAGAGAAACGTAAATCTTGTCCTGGTGTTGAGTTTGTTGTTAGGAAGAAACGTAATGCATCAACTCCATAATGTTCAATAACATCCATTGGATCTACACCATTCCCCAATGACTTACTCATTTTTCTACCTTGTGTATCACGAACAAGCCAATGTATTAAAACATCCTTGAATGGACGGTTCTTCATACAATAACGTGTCTGAAATGCCATACGTGCTACCCAGAAGAAAATGATATCATA
>JAVWJF010000358.1:0-1712 GCA_036639195.1 Longicatena sp. | reverse complement strand
GACATGATATTGAAGGACTTATTTCAACCTTTGAAACGATAAAAGATCGAACACAACCAATTGTCGTACATGTATGTACGACAAAAGGAAAAGGATATAAACTAGCTGAAACAGATAAAGAACATTGGCACTGGAATATGCCTTTTGATTTAGAAACAGGGAAGCCAAAATTCACAATGGAAGAAATGGGATACGATGAATTCAGTGCACAATACTTATTAAACGCTATGAAAGAAGATCCAAAAGTAGTTGCGATTACCTCTGGTACTCCTGCTGTGTTTGGCTTTCATAAAGAACAAAGAATACAGGCTGGCAAACAATTTATAGATGTAGGTATTGCGGAAGAACATGCGGTTGCCTTAGCTTCTGGAATTGCGAAAGGGGGAGGGAAACCAGTATATGGCGTATATAGTACCTTCTTACAACGCACCTATGATCAACTATCCCATGATTTATGCATCAATAAGAACCCAGCATTAGTATTGGTATTTGCGGCGAGTGTTTATGGTATGAATGATGAAACACATCTTGGCTTATTCGATATCGCAATGATGGGGAATATACCAAATATGGTGTATTTGGCACCAACTTGTATGGAAGAATATGAAGCGATGTTACATTGGGGATTACATCAAGAACAACATCCAGTCGCGATTCGTGTACCCGCAGGAACTCTACGTTATTCAGGTAAAAAAGATGAGAGTGATTATGCTTTGTTGAATACCTATCAGGTGACAAAAAGAGGAAGTGGTGTAGCAATTTTAGCACTTGGTAACTTTTACTCCATAGGAGAAAATGTTGTGGAACAATTAGATAAAGAACATGGAATAAAGGCAACTCTTATCAATCCAAAATATATCACAGGATTGGATACGAACTTGTTGGATGAATTGAAAAAAGACCACAAACTAGTCATTACGTTAGAGGATGGAATCTTAGAAGGGGGCTTTGGAGAAAAGATTGCTCGTTACTATGGAACAGATGACATGATGGTAAAAACATATGGAATCAAAAAAAGCTTCCCATCGCGCTATGATGTAAATGAATTATTAAAAGAACATGGTATCCAGGAAGAAAGCATTGTGAAAGACATCAAAACATTGATGAAGAAGAAAGATAACGCCTAAGTTATCTTTTTTCTTTCGTAGAGAAGGGGAGTATGAAACAATCGAATAAGAAAACACTAATGTAAGAAATCCATCCAAAACTTTCAGGATAAAAGATTGTTGATGGAGGTTATATTTGTTAAAATATAGAATAGTACAAGGAGGCAGATGATATGAAAAATTCTATTTATATAGCGATTGATTTAAAATCATTTTATGCCTCTGTAGAATGTGTGGATCGTGGATTGGACCCATTGACAACAAATCTTGTTGTAGCGGATGTGAGTAAAACGGAAAAAACGATTTGTTTAGCAGTTACACCTTCTTTAAAAGCATATGGAATTTCAGGAAGAGCTCGTCTATTTGAGGTTGTCCAAAAAGTAAATGAAATCAATATGATGCGTAAAAGAAAAGTTGTGAATCGTCAGTTTCAAGGAGAATCCTATGATGCTGAGGAACTACAACAAAATCCATCACTAGCCTTAAGCTATATTGCGGCACCTCCTAGAATGGCATATTATATGGACTATAGCACGAAGATTTATGAAATCTATTTAAAATATGTAGCACCTGAAGATATTCATGTATATTCCATTGATGAAGTGT
>JAVWJF010000357.1:0-1716 GCA_036639195.1 Longicatena sp. | reverse complement strand
GCCCTCATACTTGTTTTTTTATTAATCATAGTTTTAATCGATAGATACGTTACCTTTGATTTTAGCACCTTTGATGATTTCAAAATCAGCTGCTAAAATATCACCATTGATTTCTCCAGTACTTTCTAAAACAACGGTACCAGATACATTGATATTGCCAATGATTTTACCTGCACAACGTAAAGAAGCTGCATGAACAAAACCATTTACAAGACAACCTTGTGCAACTTCAACACTTCCTTGGCTAGTAATGTTACCATCCATCGTAGCGCTGTTTAACACTGCATTGGCACATTCCATATCACCTTGTAGTTTTCCGTTCAAAACAACTTTCTGTGTACAAGAAACCTGACCACATAGTTCACCTTCAAGTATCAAGTTATCTTCACTTATAATATTTCCTTCAATTTTAGTACCTTTTGTTAGCTTGCTAGTAGCAACTACTTTCACAGGTTCTTCATGTAATATAGCGACATCTTCTGTTTCTTCATCCTTCAATAATCCATCGATATCAAGGGAAGAACTCATGTTACCTCGTAAAGAATCGTTCATTATCTCATTCAATATTTCATTGTGTTGAGAATATTCTTCCACTATATAATCTTCGTTTGATGTTTCTATAGCATCATCTTCTACAAATGTACTTGAATCTTCATTAACTTTCTTTAAAAAGTTTTCTTTTTGCTTTTCATACCATTTCATTTTTCTCGTCCTCCCGATTAATATACTTAATTTTTAACATGATTTTATACAAAAAAATTACAATAAGCATGAACGGGACTTAAAACGGCATCAACGAAAATAAAACAAATTAAATTGTATGATATTATAAGAATTAATCAGGAGGGTGCAAGTATGATTCGAATAGCGTTATGTGATGATAATCTACAAGAATTAGATTCGTTAATGGCTTTGGTTGAAGAATATAAAGTCGAATGTAGCGAAGAAATATTTTGTAGACAATTTATAAGCTCTACAGAGTTATTGGATACACTAAAAAAAGAGGATTTTAATATAGTTTTTCTTGATATTTTGATGCCAGATATAGATGGGATTAAAATTGGTAAAGAAATCCGAACGTTTGATCACAATATTAAAATTATTTATTTAACAACATCTCCTGAATTTGCTTTGGATAGTTATAGTGTAAATGCATTTTATTATATGCTTAAGCCAATCAAGAAAAAGCAGATGGCTTTGTTATTGGATCAAATCATTTTCACTTGTCATCAGCAAGATGAAAATAGTATAGTGATTCGTTATAAAGGAAATGTCACTTCTATTTCATTCTTTCAATTGGAAGGAATAGAGGCGGTTGGGAAGAAGGTTTGTCTTTATTTAAATGATGGTTCTGCACTGGAAGTGCTTGGACCATTAGCAAAATATGAAAAAATATTATTACGTCATAAAAAGTTTATAAGAACTCATCGTTCCTTTATTGTGAACATGGATAAAGTAAAAATGATTGAAAACAGAATTATTATTACGAAGGCGAATCATCGTATTTGTATTTCGAAGGGGTTGTATAACACGTTTAAAGCACAATATATGAATTATCTCTTTGAGAAACGAGATTTCATTGTATGATTCTAGATGTTTTACTTCATTTTAGTATTATCACGATAGGAATTGCATTCTTAATAGTTATGTTACGAGTTGGTATTTCATCTGAAATGCCTTTACGGAAATATTTGGGAGTAGGCACTTTGGTCGCTA
>JAVWJF010000356.1:0-1743 GCA_036639195.1 Longicatena sp. | reverse complement strand
AGAAAGAACACAAGTTTTAATGGATATTGCGAATCAAGAAGGTGGTATTGTCATTGGGACTGGTGACTTATCAGAAGTTGCTTTAGGGTGGTCAACTTATAATGGCGACCATATGAGCATGTATGCTGTAAATGTTTCTGTACCAAAAACATTAGTTCGTTATTTAGTAGACTATGTATCTACACTTTATATAAATCAACCTCTTCATGATATCCTACAAGATATTTTAGATACACCTGTATCTCCTGAACTATTACCTGCAAAGGATAATGAAATAGTTCAAAAAACAGAAGATATTGTTGGACCTTATGAATTACACGATTTCTTCTTATACCATCATGTAAGATTCCATTATGAACCCCATAAACTTTATCGTATTGCTTCGCTGGCTTTTGAAGGACAATATAATCAAGAAGACATTAAAAAATGGCTCACTTTATTCTATCGTCGTTTCTTCACACAACAGTTCAAACGTAGCTGTATTCCTGATGGTCCAAAAGTTGGAAGTGTTGCTTTAAGCCCTAGAGGTGATTTAAGAATGCCAAGCGATGCTGATGTCACTGCATGGCTTGAGGCATGCCAAGATTTATAAAACATAAAAACAGATACACACTATTGATGTGTATCTGTTTTCTATTTATCTAATAAAATTGGTAAAGATATGATTTTCCTTCTCTGGTAATCCGTATTGAGCTTTACCTAAAGCAATACTCTTCATTAAGAATGCCATATTCTTTCCCAATGTTCTCATTGTTTGTAAACCTTCTAAATCTTGTTTTACTTCTTCTGGTGAATTACCATGAACCATATTCCAATATTGACTTGACGCAATCGGCATACCAGAAATCGTAAAGTATTTATTCAATTCATCAAAAGTTGCACTATTTCCACCTCTTCGACAACTCACAACTGCTGCTCCAACTTTCATCGTCTTATCACTTGTCATACTATAGAATAAACGATCAATAAATGATACGAGCGTTCCATTCGCAGAAGCAAAGTACACAGGTGACCCAATGACAATCCCATCACATTCCTTAAACTTAACGGCAACTTCATTCACAAGATCATTGAAAACACATTGCCCACTTGTCTTACACTTACGACATCCGATGCACCCTCTTATGTCTTTATTACCTACATGAATAATTTCTGTTTCAATGCCCTCTTGATTTAATGTCTTTGACACTTCTTCTAAGGCTGTATAAGTACACCCTTTTAAATTTGGACTTCCATTAATTAATAATACTTTCATATTTCTTCTCCTATCTGACTAAACTTACAAGTCTCTTCTATACGCTATGGCGTATGATTTTCATCCTTGTTTTCTTTACCTTTATATATTACAATAACATTGTAATACTCGGTAGTAACTACCGGTCAATACCTTTTATGAAATATTTTTACAAATGGGAGGAAAAACAAATGTGTTCAATGAAAGAAGTTTGTGATGAAGTTGGAATGTCATATGAAACACTCAAGTTTTATTGTAAAGAAGGACTTGTTCCAAATGTCAAAAGAGATAAAAATAATTATCGGGATTTTGATGAAAAAAATATAGCGTGGTTAAATAGTTTACAATGTTTAAGAAAATGTGGAATGAGTATTAAAGATACAAAGGAATATATGGCTCTATGTATGGAAGGTCAAGATACTATTTCACAAAGAAAAAAGATGTTGGATCAACAAAAAGAAGTATTAAGGAAACAAATTAATGAAATAAATGAATGCTTAGATTTTATT
>JAVWJF010000355.1:0-1752 GCA_036639195.1 Longicatena sp. | reverse complement strand
TGATACTCACATGCAAAATTAAAAATTGAGCACTTTCATCTACTACAAATCCTTTCATTTCTTTTCCTGCAAGTTCTATCTTCAATAACTTACAAGTAAAGAATATCGTTTGAAACTCATTAGTCATTGCCTGATTTGGACAATAATCTTGCGTAAGTAATACATTTAACTTATCCCTGTTCATTTGCATGATTTCCATAATCTTCACCTCTTTCAACATACTATATGATGAAGAGAGTGAAAACTGTCGGTTTTTGTCTTTAAATAAGCAAATTTGGATAAATACGCACGCCTTTATGAATAATTTGTGAAATACAGTTTTGATCTAACGAGTAGAAAAAAGAATGAATATCTTTTACAGATAGTAATATTATATTTGCACATTTCCCTATATCCAGTACACCTAAGTCTTCACGTTTTAAAAATCTTGCTGGATTGATGGTAATTGCCTTTAATAATTCATAGGCATCGATATGATCTTTCATAGCTAACAATTGTGCTGCCATCATTTGACTTTGTAAAGATACTTGTTCATGAGAACTACTGATACAAAAATTACATACTTGTAAATGTGAGGTCGTATTCATATGAGAAAGTGTATGTACAACCGGATATGAGGAGTCCACTTCCACATCTTTTAGCACTTCATAATGATAGTTATGTAATAAATCTTTTCGAATAGCGTGTTTCATATGGATACACAATGTACCATTTTTCATATAGCGCATAAAATACTCATTTTGTTCAAGAAGACCCTTTTTTTCATTCTTTGACATACTACCATTCACTTCGATAAATGCAGGTACAGCTATATGATTTGTACCATCTAAGATACGCGTATCTTTATCCACAAGATGCATAAAATCATGCGTACCTAAATCTATAATTTGATCGTGATGTATCGCAATAAAACCATGTTGAAATTGGATGTTTTGATTTCCATCTTCCTGCATGGTATATATGGTATGGATATGTTTGATTAGTAACGTTGCTTTTTTTTCCACCGGCATCTCCTTTGGTATCTACCCTCTATTATAAAGCAAAAACCACTGGAAAGGAAAGTGAAATATGTTATAATGAGGCATAGAAAGGGTGATCGAATGTTTGAGAAATTAAAGAAATGGTTATTAAAGGAAACTTTAACCCCAGAAATACTTCCCCCTGTCGTTGTGACAATCCACGGATATGGAAGAAGAAGAAAACATGAATATGACAACTTTGTCCTTTGGGGTCAAAAAGATGGCTTTGAGATCATTCAATTTGATATGTACGATTTGTTCGATGAAACAGATTGTGATTGGATGCATTGGGTCGCTAAAGCAAAGGAAGTACTGGATAGCTATAAACAAAGTGGTCGAGATATCTATCTCGTTGGTTTTTCCATGGGTGGCGTCATTGCCTCTTATTTGGCAAATGTAACACCTGTTAAAAAGCTTATTTTATTAGCTCCAGCTTTTCAATATATGAATATGGATATGATTACAGATGTAATTGTGAAATCCGCAACTTCTTTTATGACGAATGAGAAAAAGGATGAGGTTCCTATTCCTCGTGCATTTTATGGTGCCTTTACTGATTTGATAAAGAATCTCAAAAAATATATAAGTAGCGTGGAGTGTCCAGTATTATTACTTCATGGAGATCAAGATGAGGTCATATCCCCAAAAAGTTCACTTTATGCTTATGATAAAATTCCACACACTCGTAAAAAACTTGTTTATTTACATGGAGGACACCATCGTTTGTTTATGG
>JAVWJF010000354.1:0-1770 GCA_036639195.1 Longicatena sp. | reverse complement strand
CCCAATGCTATTAAACGTGTATTTCCACTCGCAAAGATAGCCGCAAATTCTTCTGCAAATAAGAAGAAAATACCATAGGTAATCACAGAAAATATTGCGCTACATACTAAGGATAATCGTAGTACTTGTTTTACACGCGAGAAATATCTTGCGCCATAATTTACAGACATAATTGGTTGTGCTGCTTGCGCAAACCCGTTTAATAACCCTCTACAAACATATGCAATATTCGTTATAATTGCAAATGCCGCAAGGAATAATTCATCCGCAAAGTATAAAATTATCATATTAAACACAATAACGATACATGCCGCACTGATTTCCATAACACCACTACCAAATCCGTTTCGAAACATTCTCTTTAATAATTCTATATCAAAGAAATTCTTCGTAAACTGTACGGTATTTTTCTTTTTCATGAAATGAGGAAGTACTCCAACGATAACTAAAGCTGCTCCAATACAAGTCGCAATGGCAGCTCCCATCAAGCCCATATCCCATTCAATAACAAATACATAATCCAATACAATATTGGTGATATTTCCAAATAAGGTTGCTTTCATAGCGGTAGAAGGCGCATGATCAGCACGCATCAACACACTACATGAGTACATAGGAATAAAAATGATACTAGAGGCAAGGATAGGCACCATATATTCACGTGCATAAGGCAACAATTCTTTTGAACTTCCAAATGCCATTGCTATTTGATCACTAAACACTACACCTAAAATAGAGGCAAGTGCACCAATCACTAACATACATACGACACTTAATGTAAATGCTTTATTACGTTTATCAAATTGCTTATTTCCTTCCGCGATGGACATCACAGTAGCTGCCCCTACTCCAAAACATACCCCAACTGCCGCAAACAAAGAGTATAGAGGCATCGCAATATTTAAGGCAGCTAACCCTACACTCCCTGTACCTTTTGATATAAAGAACACATCTGCCAAACAATACATGGAACTAGATAACATGGCAATTAAGGTAGGTACTAAGTAATGCATATATAACTTACGAACAGGAGCTTGTAACATCATACCATCTTTCATAAAGAACACTCCTTCTGTAGTAAGTTTAAAATGTCTTCACATTCTTGTTTTGTTTCATTGGTAAAAACGCATAAGAATGAAGAGATTCCCTGTTGTTTTGCATTTTGACAATCTTGCATATAGTTTCTTGGAGTATCTTGTAATATATGCATGCGACAATCTTCATCGCACATAATTGGATAGGTTTGTTTCTTTAAGTCAGATAATTGATAGTTTGCTTTACGACAAAGTCCACAGTTCTTTTTATCACTATCTTTTTCAACTGCGTTGATACAACAATACTCACTTATCATAAGTTCAATACGTCCATAAATTGGATAGATAAAATTTCCTTTTTCTTGATAGTTGTCTTCATATTGCTGCACTATCTGTATGCACTCTTCTAAACTTAATTCCAAAGAGAAACATACCCCGAACGCATGACGTTCAAATAAGAAACGTGCATACGCATGATTGGCTACATTTAAAGATGTATCACAAATACAATCATGTTGTTGATACAGTCCTCCACTCTCCTGAATCATACACAAAGATGTCTTAGGATATTCTTTTTTCATGACTCTGGAAGTTCTAGGATAAACTCCTTTTTCATCTCTTAGCTTTTGATACAAAGTATCTCCATCTACAAAAATCATAGGCATGTTTGCCTCTTTACAAGCGAGGTATTGTTCCATCGTGTGCACAACCACAAGAACCTCTGGTAGCTTTTCTT
>JAVWJF010000353.1:0-1815 GCA_036639195.1 Longicatena sp. | reverse complement strand
GAAAATCCAACAACACAGCAACAGTTTCAAAGTATTCAAGAAAAAATAGAAACGTATATAGAAGACAAGACAAACGGGTTGTGAGCACAACCCTTTATTTTAATATATGGGGATCAATTTCATTTAAACCCTCTCCATATTTGTTCAAACAATGTGTCGCAGGTCCTTTGATGATATCTCCTTTAAATGAGAATCTAGAACCATGACATGGGCAATCCCATGTTTTATCATCTTGGTTCCATTTAAGTTCACACCCTAAATGTGTGCATTTTATATCAACGATGAAGAGTTCATCGTGTTCATCTCGATACACTCCGTATGAATGTCCATCAATCTGCATGACTTTACCTTCCTCTAACATTGGATATTCATCATCTTCATACTTGAACTTACTTTTGATAAATTCATAGGCGACATTGAGGTTTTCCTTTACGAAAGGAATGGTAAATAGAGAAGATAAACGTTGTGGAGAATACAACATATGATAAGGAGAATGTAGTTTTAATACATAGGCACTTAATAATTTACCTGCGATATTACTTGTGCTATTTCCCCATTTGTTAAAGCCACTCGCAAATAACACATGGTCATCCTTCTTATCTAGTTTACCAATAAAGGGAATATGATCAAATGTAATATAATCCTGACTAGACCAAACATATTCTACTTTTTCCTTTGGAAATAACGTTCGAATATCTCGCATAAACTTTGTATGTGTAATTTCAGGTGCCTGTCCACTTTTATAAGAGTTACCACCAACAATAATTTTATCTTTATAGATGTTGTAGGTATGTAACGGTTTTTCTATATTGACCATCATAATCTCTGGTTGATTATAGAAGTTTTCCATATAAGCAATAGATTCTTGTTCACAATACATTTTTGTAAAATAGAAATGAGCGTGATCAATAAATGGAAACTGTGATGCAAAGATGACATAATGGGCATGTACATGATAATCATTAATATGAAGTTCATATGAATGACCACCACGCTCTACCATCGTTTTTACAGGAGAATGCTCATAAATGGGAATATTGCGTTCATCCAAAATATCACTAAGTCCTAAACCATATTGATAGGGGTCAAATTTTGCTTGGTTATGCATTATCAATCCCGCTTCTATCTTGTAGGAATCTCCAACATTTTCAACATATTTACAATCGATACCAATATCCAAGTAGGCTTGATATTCCTCTTGAAGTTCACTCACCATAGTGCTATCTCTTGTGTATAGCATCGTATCTCTTCGATTAAATCCACAAGAAATATCATGTTCCTTAATAATGCTTTCCATTGAACGTATAGCTTCTACATTTGCATGGTAGTACTGTTTCGCAATCATCAAATCATAATTTTTCATTAAATCTTTATATATAGGACCATGTTGTGCTGTTAGTTTCCCGGTATTTCTACCACTTGCGCCATAACAAATCGTATCTGCTTCTACTACAATCATATCCTTTTCCCTTTTCGATAAATAGTAGGCAGTGCTTAAGCCAGTTAAACCCGCACCAATAATCACTATATTTACATTTATATCCTTTTGTAGAGAAGGATATGCTTTGCCAGTTCCATTCTGTATCCAATAGGAATTCATGTTCATCACCTCGTACCATTATTCTTCCCATTATCCTAGAATTATGTAAAATCATTCAGTATTTATGGAGTTCTTTGTATGAAGGAAAAAAATGTAAAAAAAAATATACTTCATGATGGAATGTGTTATAATTCATATGTGAATTTAAAAAAGTATACGTTTTGATACGTAGACAAAAAACCAGTTTTATACATTTACAAAAGCAAAAAGAAATA
>JAVWJF010000352.1:0-1852 GCA_036639195.1 Longicatena sp. | reverse complement strand
ATACGAGCTTATAAAACTAGGCACAAATATTAGTAGGAATAGAACTGCTAAACTGCGATAACTAGATTTTATATAAGTTGATACTACAACTCCTATTGTCCCAACAATAATGACTCCTATCATAAGATAAAATATAGATATACAAAACGCCTCTCCATATGTAAAAAGACAAATTGCATTTATCCCATCCGTCATATTTACCATAGCGTCTCCTACATAACCACCTAGTCCTGCATATACCATAAGTGATCCTACCATAACTACAATTCCAATCATTCCACATGCGATAACTGTCGCAACCTTTGAGAAAAACAAGTTTGTTTTTCCTTTGGGGCAACTAGATAATACTTCCAACATATTTTTTTTACGTTCTTTATTGAGTATATCACTTGCGATAAAAACCATCCAAATCAACAATAACAAACCAGTCATTGCGATAGTTTCAATGATATTCAGCCACTCTTTACTATTTCCATAATGGAAAGTCCCTTTATTGTTCATCACATCTTTCATGAACAAAAGCTCACTCTTGGAATATACCAATCTTGGATAAATGAAAGAAGGTGTTTTTGAATTATCATACATAGAATACAATGCTCCATCGATACCATCTTTATAATTCCAAGGCTTTTTTACTACCATTGTTTCCGCATAATTCATATAAATGCTCCAGATTACTTCATGTTTAATATCTACTTTTGTATGTGTAATATTATCATTATAGAATAAAACTCTCCTTCCTTCTTTTTCAGCTTTAGGCGCATCCTCCGATACATACTTACTTCCATTAGATTTATAATCCTCGTACCAATCAGTTCCATAGGTATTTTCTATTTTTTTAAAATCATAAATTTGCTCCTCCATACGGCGGTCAGCTATAAGATACTCTTTTTCTAGTTTTTTGTACCACTCCTCATCCATAGCGCCTGTCCACTTTTGTTTTTCTTCATCAATGTATTGTGCAACTTCTTTTTCACTCATTAGCGATCCATCCGCATGTGTATAAGAAGTATTTGTTTCTAAATTGCTTTGAAAAAAGAAAATAGATAGAACTGTAAATAAGACTAATAGTATTAGATTTAATCTGGAAGATAATATTTTTTTACACTCTAATTGAAAGAGTTTCATTCTGTCTCCTCCTCAAAGTAGTATAAATAAAGATCATTTAGTGTCTCTTCCACAACGTTTGCCTCTACTTTATTATGTTCATCAATAAGGCGCAAACAAATTTCATCAGCGCTTTCCTTTTGACTACAAATAAGACAGTAATTTGAAAGTATGTTTGCCTCACTACGCGGCAATGTGATTTCTTTTACTTTTCCACGAATCGCTTCTAAAAGATGTTCACTAGTATCATAAGCAATCAAATTTCCTTGTTTCATAATCATGATTTGATGTGCGATACTTTCTACATCGGATACAATATGTGTTGATAACAAAATGATTTTATCTACAGCAATTTGAGATAACATTCTAGAAAATTGATTACGCTCTTTGGGATCTAAGCCTGCTGTTGGTTCATCTAGTATGAGTATGTTAGGATCGTTCAATAGAGCTTGGGCAATGCCAAGACGTTGTTTCATTCCACCCGATAATGTTTTTATTCTTTTCTTACGTACCTTGTCTAAATGTACAAGCGGTAATAGTTCATTAATCCTTTGCTTTGTATAGTCTTTGGACAACCCTTTTATGGCCCCCATATATTGTAGAAATTCTTCCACTTTAAAACTAGGATACATTCCTATTTCCTGAGGTAAATAGCCAACTTCAGATAGATACTTTTCACGATGTTTGCTAATTTCTAAATCATCGTATAAAATCGTCCCTTCATCTGCTGGTAGTACATCTACCA
>JAVWJF010000351.1:0-1865 GCA_036639195.1 Longicatena sp. | reverse complement strand
CATCTCCAGAAACAATATCTTCGCTAGATAGGAAGTCAGATTCAGTTTTATCTACCAAATCGATAATTTCCTGCGCTCTTTTTCTAAAGAACATGCCATCGTTTGTAAGCGAAATTTTACGATTTCCTCTCACAAATAGCTGGGTATCTAGCTCTTCTTCCAAATCCATCAATTGTCTAGATAGGGTTGGTTGTGTAATGTGAAGAACTTGTGCAGCGTTGGATATGTTTTCTTCTCTTGCGACAGCAAGAAAATAACGTAATACTCGAATTTCCATATGATCACCTCATATCCTCATTATAATGAATTCTTTTTATGCCTGTCAAGCATGAAGATGTATTTGCTATAAGTATTTGATATTCAAGGTGTTCAGGAATACAATAGAAAATGTGAGGTGAAAGTGTGGTATATAAACCCAGTATCGATAGTTTAAGACAAAACTTATTAGATGCAGATTGTAGTGAGAAAACCATTGCACAATTCATGCAGTTGGAAGAAAGCGGACAGATGAAAGAACAGCTTCGTTTATTATCTTGTCATCGATGTAAATTACTACAAGAAGTTCATGAACGAAATAAGAAATTAGATTGTTTAGATTATCTGATGTATCAATTGAAGAAACAACAAAAATAACAAAGAAAGAAGGAGCCATATGAAGAAAATTTTAATACTCTCAAGTAGTTCAAGAAAACAAGGAAACTCGGATTGTCTAGCAGATGCTTTTGAAAAAGGCGCAACACGAGTTGGACATTGTGTAGAGAAGATATACATAAAGGATATGGATTTGAAATTTTGTACAGGATGTTTGTCTTGTCAAGTGAGTGGGAAATGTCCATTACAAGATGATGTCGCTATGCTTCTTGAAAAGATGCGAACCAGTGATGTACTTGTATTTGCGACACCTATTTACTTTTATGAAATGAGTGGACAAATGAAAACCTTATTGGATCGTACAAATCCTTTGTATGGAAGTGATTATAAATTTGAGGACATTTATCTGATCGCAAGTGCTGCAGAAGAAGAGAGAAGCGCAATGGATGGCGCGATAAAAGGAATAGAGGGATGGATTTCATGTTTTGAAAGAACACAACTAAAAGGAGTTGTGTATGGGACTGGTTTAACCGGTATTGAAGATGTGAAGAAAAACTCATCCCTTTTACAAGAAACTATGCAACTTGGAGAACATGTATAAGAAAGATAATAGGAGGAAATCATAATGTATTTAGAAAAGATAAATTCACCATTGGATGTAAAGGCGCTAGATACAAAGGCTTTAGAAGGATTAAGTCAAGAAATTCGAGAAGTACTTTTAAAGAAATTAAGTGTACATGGGGGACATATTGGTCCAAACCTTGGTTTAGTAGAACTCAGCATTGCACTTCATTATGTATTTGATTCACCAACGGATAAAATGGTATTTGATGTATCCCATCAAAGCTATGTTCATAAAATATTGACGGGTAGAAAGTCTGCATTTATGGATGAAGATAAATATGATGAGGTAAGTGGATATACCAATCCTTCTGAAAGTGAACATGATTTCTTTACCATTGGGCATACTTCAACCTCTGTTTCCTTAGCGTGTGGGTTAGCTAAGGCTAGAGATTTACAAGGTGAAAAAGGAAATGTGATTGCGATTATTGGAGATGGTTCTTTGAGTGGTGGAGAAGCCTTCGAAGGACTTAACTATATTGGAGAAGCTGGTGGAAATATGATCATTATTGTGAATGATAATGGCATGTCCATTGCGGAAAATCATGGTGGCATGTATGAGAAACTTAAACAGTTAAGAGAAAGTAAAGGTACATGTGTTGACAATTACTTCAAGGGATTGAATTTGGACTATTGTTTTGTAGAAGATGGAC
>JAVWJF010000350.1:0-1906 GCA_036639195.1 Longicatena sp. | reverse complement strand
CAGGACCACATAAGATTCAAGGGATTGGTGCAAACTTTATACCAAAGAATTTTGATCGCGAATTATGCGATGATATTATGTTAATATCTAGTGAAGAAGCGATTAAAGAAACAGTGGCGTTTGCGAAACAAACGGGAATACTAGTAGGTATTTCATCTGGAGCAAACATTGCTTTAGCAAGACGTTTAGCATGGCGTAATCCAGATAAAAACATTGTAACGATTGCACCAGATGGTGGAGAGAAATATCTCTCTATGCTGGAATTTGATTAAGATGTTTCGTGTATTAAGAGATATCAATCATAACTTAAATCGCTCGCTTGAAAATGATCCAGCGGCACACTCGAAATTAGAAGTGTTGTTGTTGTACCCTCATATCAAAGCATTGGCGTTTCATCGTGTATCGCATTTCTATTATAAACATCATTTATTCTTCTTAGCTCGATTCAATTCGAATATTGCTAGATTTTGGACAGGAATTGAAATTCATCCAGGAGCGAAAATAGGAAGAGGTTTGTTAATTGATCATGGCATGGGTGTTGTGATTGGTGAAACTGCAGTTATTGGTGATGATTGCCAAATCTATCATGGGGTAACTCTTGGTGGAACAGGAAAACAACAAGCGAAAAGACATCCTACCGTAGGAAATCATGTTATGATTGGTGCGGGTGCGAAATGTCTTGGAAATATCTATATTGGTGACAACGCAAAAATTGGTGCGAATGCGGTTGTTATCACAGATGTACCATCGGAAACTACATTTATTGGTTTGGCCGCAAAAGATAAGCGCGTAAAGCATTGTCAAGATGTGGAAGAAAAACTACAATAGAACAAATAGATCCTCCTGTTCGTAAGACAGGAGGATTTTTATATTTAGATGAGTAAAAATAGGGTATCTTTTATTGACACGAAGTATATGAAATGATAGACTATATCTATAATGGATATATCGTGATTGGATATATAGTGCAAGGAGGGTATATGTCAAAAAATAACGTAGTAGATAGTGAACAACTAACAGATTCCATGTATTATATCTTGCTTGCCCTTGTGAAAGAACGTCATGGGTATGCAATTATGAAATTTGTTGAAGAAATGACAGATAAGAATGTCGTCATAGGGCCTGGCACCTTGTATACGTTATTAAAGAAACTTCATAAGACAAATTGGATTTCACAGACTTCAGATGATCGTACGAAAACCTATAAGATTACGGAAGAAGGTTTTGTTATTCTTAGACAAGAATATAAACGAAGAAGGCATATGGTGGAAGATGGTAGACGTATATTAGAGGAGGAAGGGTATGAAGAATAGGAAGTATATATTTTGTAGCGGATTGGCATTTTCAGATAACAAAGATATGAATATGTTACATGAATATGCACTTGATGGTTGGATTTTTCGAAAGTTAAAATTCCTTGTATTTTATGAGCTTCATAAAGAAGAACCACAAGATCTAATCTTTAGTTATGATATTCAAAAAGTAAAAAAAGAGGAGAAAGAAGATTATTTAGCTTTTTTTGAAGAAGGTGGTTGGAGTTTGGTTGGTAAATGGCAAAATGGCCTCAACTTCTTCGTAGCTCCTACTGGTACGATTCCACTTCATAGTGAAGTCGCAACTAGAAGTGAACAATATCGAACTTCCTTTTTTGTAAGTATTGTATGTATTGCGCTTGGTCTACTTTGTGCGTATTTAACAACAACCACTAGAAGCATATGGTTTGCGGCAGGCGCAGGTGGCTTATTGGCAGGTGGAATCATGATGGCAATCGCTTGCTATATGCGAGTGAGAGGGAAACAAGGCAACATGAATGTACGTTCTTATGGATATTATGCCGTGCAATTGTTGTTTGGAATAGGATTTCTTATCTGTTATGTTCTCATGTGGGATAAAGACATATTTATGT
>JAVWJF010000349.1:0-1951 GCA_036639195.1 Longicatena sp. | reverse complement strand
TATGCAATTGTACAAGTAGATGAAGGGAAAGATGGAAAAGCATCAAAAAGATACGTAAAAACCATCGCAACTGTAAAAGAAAACAAATGGGAAGATACAAGCAGTAATACTGAAGATATCAATAAGAATTTCCGTACAACGTATGGTAAATCTTTAGATACATATTTTGAAGAACAAAAGAAAATCAATGAAAATGTTAATGCTGAAGATATCGCGAAAACCCAATTTGATGGTGAAAGTGATTATGATAAAGAGTATAATAAATACTTCGCAGTTATCGCTTTAAACGACAAAGGTACTTCTAAAATCAGTAATATGCTAGATAAGCGTATGCTTGCCAATCAGGTGCCAATTCAAGTTGCGAGCTATATGAACGAGGGTGGTATCAAACCTAGTGGTAAAAACTCAAAAGTGACAGTAGATCGTGATATCATGATGACTTCTACACATGTTTGGGTAGTTATGGCAAATGGAAATGTTACACAAAAACTAGTGCTTTATGATACAGCAAAAGTAAAAGAAGATGTTGCGCATTATTATACATATGAAGAAGATGAAAATGGAGATGTTAAAAAAGATAAAAATGGAAATCCAGTAAACTTCTCATCTGAAGATGTTCCATGTCTATCTATTCCATTCACGATTGAAGGGACTTCCTATAAAGGATATGCTCAAGTATTACAATATGACAAGGAAAACTATAAGAAGCAACTAAAAGAATTAAAAGCACGTCAAGAAAATCTTCGTGATCGTACAGGGGATATTGAGAAAGATGTTCGTTTAAACGATAGTACAGAAGAAGAGGAAGAAAAGGCAGAAACCTTATATAATGATTATACAATCTATGCTTCTAATGGATTATCAGAATACTTGGCGTTACAAATGTTAAATGGTCAGATTCGAGTAAATCTTGATGAATTCAAGGAAGCGATGGACCAAGAGTACTTGTTAGATGCTTGGTATGAAGCAATCTATCAAAACCCATTAACATTAGGTGTACGTGGAATATCTTATGACGCTAAAAATAACGATGTACTTATCAGTTATGATCAAGATTCTAAAACACAAAGAACAAAACAACAAGAAATAGTAACAAAAGTAAAAGAAGTAAACAAAAGTATCATTAAAGAAGGTATGAGTGATCTTGAAAAAGAAACTGCAATCAATGATTATTTATGTGCAAATGCAGAATATGATGATGCGGCATTAGAAAACGCTGAGAAGAATAATTTCAAAAAAGTGGATGAAGAATTTAATGATTCTTTCACTGCTTATGGAATTTTAATCAATGGAAAAGGTGTATGTGCAGGATATGCAGGAGCATTCAAACTACTTGCGGATGATGCAGGATTAAAGAATGTAGTTGTGACAGGATACCTTCAAGGAAGTTTACCACATGCTTGGAACCGTGTTTCATTAGATGAAGAATGGTATACATTAGACACAACAAACAATGATAATGAATACTACAAAAACGGATTGTTTAATCTATCAGATTATGAAGCTGCAACTGTATTAAAAGAAGATACTTTGTATGTGATGGACAGTGATTTGGCAAACTTTAAGGCTAGTACAGATAAGAATGAATTCTATCGTGTAAATGGCAAGTACTTTGCGCAAAGCGATGTCGCAAGCAAACTAGCACAAGATATTACAGCAAATGGTTCTGCAACTTATCGTACGGATGTATCTTTAACAGAAGATCAATTTTATGAAATCGCAAAAGAAGTAATTCAATTAACAGGAACTGCAGATTTACAAGGTGGTTATTTCTTAGGCGTTATTTATATCTCAAAATAGACAACTTGCAAAAAAGAGAAGCGAAAGCTTCTTTTTTCGTTCACTATCCTTTTTGTTTACTTTTACATGTTTACTATAAAGTTTGTTGATTTTTTAGGAATTTTAAAATTCATCTCGTATATGTAAAGTGTAAGAACAAAAAAGGAGATGA
>JAVWJF010000348.1:0-1981 GCA_036639195.1 Longicatena sp. | reverse complement strand
GTGCTTGTGTTAATTCGCCCTCTATGCACTTGACCTTAACATCAACCTCTATGTTGTTTTTTAGCATATTATTTCTCCCATCGAATCGCTCGACTATTTATAACACATTTTAGATAACTTATTATAGTACATTTTCATGAATTTTTCAATGTTCACTCAAGAGCAAGACGATGCAATCACAGTTTGCAATATTAATTTTAGTTGTTATCCTTGCATGGAACGATGAATGGTTGCGAGAATTTCCTCTTGCTCTGACGGCTTAACACCAATGCTTTTCAAAGTTTCTCTGGTGCCACAGTCTGGACATATAAGTGTTTCATTGTCTGTCCTTGAAATGGCAGGGGAATCCTGAGATGACCACATCAAGCGAATAGCTGAACTGCAATATTTTATTAAAGCCCAGCCTACCACACTAACTGAATATGATGAAACCCTAGTCAATCGACTACTACAAAAAATCACCGTCTTTGATAACCACTTTGTTGTGGAATTCAAATCCGGGGTTAGTGTTGAGATTGATGGTTAGATTTGTCTCGTTTTATATTTTAAAACAATCGAGTAGAGACTTATAATCAATAAAGTTAGTTTGTCCCTCTCACACCACCAGTACGTACGGTTCTCGTATACGGCGGTTCAGCACTTTACTTGTTTGTAGTAATCTGTAAAGAATATATAGTTCTGTGATTTAATATAATCATTCGTTAATGTCTTACCTAAAACTGGACTATGGGCTTATCGCCAATATCCTTTTCTTGTATTCGCATTTCGATATGCTTCATTATCACTCATACCCAACTTGACAAGGTTTTCATACCTTGTCTTTATTTTCTTCCATTGTTTCCATATTCGACACCTTATCTTACTTCGCATCCATTCATCTATTTGCTTTAGTATTTTCCTCATATCAGCTATCTTAAAATAATTTACCCATCCCATAATATATCTTCTAAGCCTTATTGGACATACCCCATTTGAGATATTTCCTTTCGATTTATTTAATAAATATCGGATTTGGTTCTTCATCTTCTTTAGCGATTTTGGATGTATCCTTACCTTAGCACCTTTACTGAAATAAAATCCAAAGCCTAGAAATTTAACTTTCGTCGCATATGCCACAACCGTTTTCTCCTTATTAACTTTCAATTTCAATTTTCCTTCAATAAAGTTTGTTATAGATTTCTTTACTCTTTCTGCACCTCTTGATGTACGACAAAATATCATCACATCATCCGCAAAACGAACGTGGCGATGACCTCTTTTCTCTAACTCTCTATCAAGTTCATTAAGCATGATATTCGACAAAATTGGACTAAGATTTCCACCAGCTGGTACGCCAATGGTTGTTTCTTCCTTTTTGTCCTTTATCATAACTCCTGCATTCAAGTAACGATGAATTAGTGAGATAACTCTTCCGTCATGAATTGTCTTTGACAACAGTGTGATAAGCATATCATGATTCACTGTTTCAAAATACTTTTCTAAATCCATATCCACCACATATTTGTAGTTTACATCTAAATATTCCCTACATTTATTTATGGCGTCATGTGCACTTCTTTTTGGACGAAAGCCATAGCTATTCTCTGAAAACAATGGTTCATAGATTGGTGTTAATACTTGAGCTATTGCCTATTGTATTACTCTATCTACTACCGTTGGTATTCCTAATTTCCTTTTACTTCCATTGTCCTTGGGTATTTCTACTCTTCGGACTGGTCTTGGATGATATTTACCATCCATGAGCATTTGCTTTAACTGGTTCCAATTTGTATTTAGAAAGTCTCGAAGTTCGTCGACATGCATTCCATCTACTCCTTGCGCTCCTTTGTTTTTGATTACTCTATTCATCGCAATTCGAAAATTGTTCTTGTCTAGAATTTTCTCTAACATCTGCTCTTTTACTACAAACCTGTTGGTGTTGTTTGAAGAAGGTTTCAATGATGAATTATACACTTGTGACTTACCTTCACATTCCGTGCTA
>JAVWJF010000347.1:0-1981 GCA_036639195.1 Longicatena sp. | reverse complement strand
TATAGCATAAAATTCTATAGACTAGTTTGTACAGTTTTGCCTTATCGTAATGGTAATTATTGAATAATACAAACGCTTACAATTATATATAATGGGATTATCAGGAGGATAGTTTTATGAAAGAAAAACTTAAAGGAGCATTTCAACAATTTGCTGGTGCAATGATGGTTCCTATTATTGTACTCGTTATGGCTGGATTCTGTGTAGGATTCGGTGCACCACTTGCCAATATTTTATTGGAGAAAGGAAGCTTTCTTCAAATCATTTTCTCTATGATTTCAAACATAGGAAGTATGGTAATGAAGAATTTACCGTTTTGGTTTGTCATTGGTATATCCTTTGGTTTAGCTAAACAGGAAAAGGGATGGGCAGCTTTCTCTGGATTTATCATGTATATGTTGGTCAATGTATGTATTAGTACATATGCAGGAGCAAATGGTTTCACAGCAGAAAGTGTTACTGTAAAAAATCTAGTGGATACAATGGGATATACTGTAAATGAAGCTAAAGATTTCTCAAGTTTATGGACACAAATAGGGGGTATTTTTACCTTAGATATGAGCATCTTTGGAGCGTTGGTTATCGGTATTGTGACAGGGATTGTGCATAATAAAATGTATGCATTAAAACTACCGAACTTCTTATCCTATTTTGCAGGACCACGTTCTGTTATTATGATTGCGCCACTTATTGCGATAGTTTTAGGGATTATGTTCTATTATGTATGGCCATTCATGGCAAGTATCATGCGTATGTTAGCTACTTTGATTTCAACATCAGGACTGTTTGGAACATTCTTATATGGAGCATCCGATCGTGCATTATTGCCTACAGGACTACATCACTTGATTACCTTACCATTACGATATACTGATTTAGGTGGAAGTATGATGGTGGATGGAACCTTGTATGAAGGTATTAACTCTATCAATATGGCGCTTACTTCTTCCGTTGATGCGACTGGTTATTTGATTCGAGATTTTACTTCTGGAAGAATCTTATCTAACTTTGGTTCATTGCCTGGCGCTGCCCTTGCAATGTATGTTTGCGCACGAAAAGAAAATCGAAAGAAAGCAGCAGCTATCTTGATACCTGTAGTCGCAACTGCCTTTCTAGTTGGTATTACAGAACCAGTAGAATTTACAATTTTATTTGCAAGTCCATTGCTTTACTTCCTTGTACATGTTCCACTTTCAGGGTTAGCATTTGTCCTAACAGAACTTACAAAAGTATCTATACAAGGATTTGCTACTGTATTTATGATACCGAATCTATTACAACCAGATAAGGTTCATGCTATGTCTTTACTTGTTTTAATTCCACTTTTCTTCGCAATGTACTTCTTTATCTTCCGTTGGGCAATCTTGAAGTTTGATATTAAGACTCCAGGAAGAAAAGAGAAAGAAGGATTCAAACTTGTAGGAAAAAAAGATCTAAAAAAAGATACATTACAAAACAAAGATATTGATATTAGAAGTATGGAGATTACAGAAAACTTAGGTGGAAAAGAAAACATTGTACTTGTGGAAACCTGTGCGACTCGTTTAAGAGTGAGTGTAGTAGATAGTACGAAAGTTTCACCAGATGAAGTTTGGATGGAATCACTTGGGGCAATGGGTGTTGTGAAGTTCGATAAAAAATATCAAATTATATTCGGACCACAGGTAATCAGTATTGCCTCAGATTTAAAGAAATATTTAGGAATAAGCTAGGAGGCAAATTATGATATATGCAGTAGTTGGAGATAACATGTTCAATGGATTAGAAATTATAAAGGATTTTTATTTCATTGTTGAAGATGGAAAAATTCTAGAAGTAGGAAATCGTGTTGGTAAAGAGTTTAAAAATATAGAAGTTATAGATTTACCAGGGGCTTACTCAATAAGACCTTATACAAGTGAAGAAAGTATAACAACAGATTTTATAAAAAATGAAAACCCTGACGTTATAATAAACGTAGTAGATTCTACAAATTTAAATA
>JAVWJF010000346.1:0-2010 GCA_036639195.1 Longicatena sp. | reverse complement strand
CCGATGATGAATATTTCTTTTTAAAGTTATTCGATATGAGCAGAGTTTCATATACTAGAAATCAGAAATCCCATAGAATTTGTGATTGAGCCATTCTGATTATAGAATTAATAATTATTCTATAATTGCCTTTAAAGAGCGAACAATCGTTATGAACTTCGCTACCATCACATTTAAGCGTAGATACTATAGAAATAAATCCACTGGTAAATATTACTTTTACGTTGATGATATGCTTTCTCTTCTTCCTAGACAACGTGTTTCTCATAAAGTTTGCGCTGATATTCTTTCTCAACTAGCTACTGGTAGATCTACTTACGCACAAGCTGCCTCTAGATATGGATTATCAAAAAACTTTACGTATAATCTTTTAAAATCAATATCTTCTGACACAGACATCCCTGACAAGCCTAAGGATATTTCCTGTGATTATATATACTTTCAAGTAGATGAAGAACACATTCATCTACAACACAAGGGTAAAAAGGCTCTTCGGAAGAAGGATGGAAGTAAAATACCTAATTGTTATGAATTAAAAGAAGTTACTGTTTTTACTGGTAGAGAATGGCAAAATTCCAACCGTTATCAGCTTCAAAATAAAACTCACTTCGTCCCATTTAAGGATGAATCTAACGAAGATTTCACAAATCGTATATATGAATATATCCAACGCAATTACACCGTCATAAGCAAGCAGGATAGTTATTTATATGGTGATGGTGCCTCTTATATCAAGACCATGGCAGACCAACTAGGATGCGTGTTTATTCTTGATCGTTTTCACTTTCAACAAGCACTTACAAGATTAACTGGAGGAAGGAAGCATAAAGATGTACGGCAATTATTAAATTATTACGCAACCACAAATCAAAAAAATGAATTTGAATATTTAGGAAGATTGCATATGGGATTAGAACAGCGATTAGGTGATTTCTATCAAAAACAACTTTCCTACTTAATAAACAATTGGGAATTCTATCAACATAACTTCACACTTCCCAACCAAACAGGAAGCAGTGCAGAAGGAATGAACTCTCATTACTACGCATCTTACTTTTCATCAAGACCAAAAGGATTTTTAAAAACAAACATTCATAAAACAGGAACACTCATATCATTAAAAGAATCACAAATTGATATAGCTGAGTATTATTTAAATCATTTATATGAAATGAATTACAAAGTTAAATCATATTATCAAAGTGAAACCTATCATCATAAAATTAAGAAAGTAACATCTTACGAACAATATAACAACATTCCTGTCATGAATCACCATGCGACAGCAGGTATAAGAAAAGCAATGCGAATGATAGCTTACGGTTAGAAAAGATGGTGTTCGCTACGCTTACATCATCTCAACAGGACTAATCACCTACTTTTACTTGACACTAGCGTGCTAAGCGAACCTAAAACACACGAAACATCTTACTATTTATGACAACCTATAGAGTTTCAATTTAACCAATCAAAAAAGGAATTTTTATCTTTCTTTTCTTCTTCTGCATTTTCTATTTGTTCAAGTAAAGATTCTCGAGTTTCATCCCACTTTTTCTCTATATCACTTGACCAATCAGATGTATAATGTAGTGTGTTTGCTTTTATATACGCTTCATCATAATTGCCTTCTTTAATATCAAGCATAACTTCGTCAACAATGGATTCAAGTTTCTTTTCTTCAGAATTACTAGAGTACTTCATTGTACCAAAAGTCCCAAATCCAAGCAAAAACATAATAGCCAAAAAAATGACAATTAATTTATCTCCCTTAGCTTTGGTCTTTTCCTTAATAACTTCTGCTTCATTTATATAACGCTCCGTATAGGTGCTATTTTTATTTATATTTACATTTTTGTTAAATGTAACATTTTTATTTTCATCATCAAAAATGATTTTACATCCGCAATATTGACAAAAGCAAAATGAACGTCCTTCTTCTATCTCAAGATTTGCATTGCATTCTGGACATTTCAAAACAAGTAATTTCAACAATTTATCCCTCTCCCTCTA
>JAVWJF010000345.1:0-2010 GCA_036639195.1 Longicatena sp. | reverse complement strand
ACAGATACAAGCATACATTCTTCTATCTTCTGTGATAAAACTGAAACGATAACATCTGGAAGGAATAATGTCAACATTCCAACGCCACTTCGTAACATACTTTTTGCACACAAAGTCAATGCTCCATGCATGGAAACACTTCCTCCAATTAACAATACTTTTCCATAACTACCTTTATGAGAATGAGCTTTACGTATTGGTAACATTTCTTTTGCTAGGCTATCCTCCAAGATGGAATAGGTTGTGATTTTTTGTAAAGCTTGTGAAGGTATCCCAATCGATTTAATATACATAGTACCACAATGTTGAGAACCAGGATAAATAAATTGACCAAGTGTTGCGCATGCAAAGGTAATGGTTGTGGTTGCTTTTATTGCACACCCCATCACTTCTCCTGTATCTGAATGAATACCGCTTGGAATATCTACTGATAACACAGCTACTCCACTTTCTGTAATTGCTTGTATCATCGTGGCATCCTTACCTTGGATTGGACGCGAAAGACCCGTTCCATATAGGGCATCTACAATCAAATCTTGACGAGCTAGTAAAGAACATAGGTGCTCTATTTCCATTTCTTTTTCTATCGTATTCCCTGTTTCACTCCAACGTTGGGCATACACCATTGCATCTTGTGACAAGGATGTTTCTTCTACATTGCATAACACACGTATATGAGCATAGCCATCTTCTTGTAATATGCTTGCTAAAGCAAATCCATCTCCACCGTTATTCCCAGGTCCACATACAATACAAATACAATCTTCCTTATGATAGTTTTCATCAATATATGTTTTTAAAGTACATGCTGCTTGTTTCATCAATTGTAAAGACGGAATATGATAATCTGAAATAGCAATTTGATCTAATGCACGCATATCCTTCGTAGACACAATAAACATACTCATTCCTCATTTCTATATTCTTATTATAATACGCTTTTCATGATTTTGAAAAAGAAGTTTTTTCATCGTAATTTATTTGCTTGTGAAATATTTAACATTTTCTTTTCTTCAACTTGTCAAGGCAGTACAGTTGCGTTATAATAAGATAGCTAAAAGCATTCCTTATGGGAGGTTATTATGAAAAAAACAATTGTATTGGGAGTCAGTGGTGGAATCGCCGCTTTCAAAGCTGCACAGTTGACCAGTGATTTAATCAAAAAGGGGTATGATGTTGAAGTCATAATGACGCAGAATGCAACTGAGTTCATTTCCCCATTAACATTTGAATCTCTTACCAAACATAATGTTATGGTTTCTACCTTTGAAAAGGTAGCAGATCGTAGCGTAAAACATATATCCATTGCACAACGTGCAGATCTCTTTGTCATTGTACCAGCGAGTGCGAATGTCATTGCGAAAGTTGTTCATGGAATAGCGGATGATATGTTAACAACAACTTTTCTAGCTGCTTCTTGTAAGAAAATGATTTGTCCTGCAATGAATACCAATATGTATGAAAATCCGGTTACGCAAAGTAATCTAGCAGCCTGCTTATCTTTAGGATATGAGTTAATCGAACCTGCTACTGGTTTGTTAGCGTGTGGAGATGTTGGCAAAGGAAAACTAGCGGATCTTGAAACCATTATGGAACATATTGAACATGCCTTAGATACAAGTGATATTTTACAAGGAAAACGTGTTCTAGTAACTGCCGGTCCTACACAAGAAGCATTGGATCCTGTGCGTTTTATTTCCAATCATTCCTCTGGAAAGATGGGGTATGAAATTGCGCGTGCCGCAAGAAATATGGGAGCGGAAGTAACGCTTATTTCTGGACCTTGTAATTTACAACCTCCCCTTGATATCAATGTAATACATATTAAAAGTGCGATGGATATGATGGAAGCCGTACAAGATTTATATGCGACTCAAGACTTTATCATCAAAGCTGCAGCGGTTGGTGATTATCGTGCCCAAAGCATCGCAGATAATAAAATAAAAAAACAAGGTGACACCTTAAACATCGAATTTATAAAAAATCCTGATATCCTTGCCTACCTTGGAG
>JAVWJF010000344.1:0-2017 GCA_036639195.1 Longicatena sp. | reverse complement strand
GGTGTATGCAGGACTTCAATTTGACGATTGCCCAGATTAATTATATCACAATCACTTATTATTTTAGTTGGAATACCTTGAAAAATTTCATAGCTATTTATATCAAAACCAGATGGTAAATCACAGCGATTAACAACCATTCCTTTTACTACTTCCTTTGGTAATGGAAACTTTCCATTTAACCAATCTACTTCATCTTTGTGAACATAAAAGTCAGGAAAATACTTCAATCCTCCTATATGATCCCAATGAATATGTGTGGCAACTGCTGTAATAGGTTTATCAGTAAGTTTGCGCACTTCCTCATATATGTTCGAGATTCCAAGCCCTGTATCAATCAGTAAACTACTCTCATTTCCTATTAACAAATAACAATGGGTTTCTTCCCAATGTCGATACTCACTAATGATATATGTGAACGCATCTACCTGATCTACTGTGAACCAATTATCCATTGTCCAATTCTCCCTTCAGTGCCTCATTTACAACCTCTTATCAAGATATTTCTAATTGTAAGTCATTTCCATTTCTTTATTCTACAGAAATCGGCATAACCCATATTTCCATTTTTGTAGTACTTTCTACACGACTTTCATATCGTTCCACAGAAAATGGTTTTGTTGTTAATGTATGCTTTGGTAACCATGTATTAAATAAGTAACCCTGTGCCTTATAGAGTGCATCCATAACCAAACTTTCAAAGTTCTCTGCCTCAAAGGTACAGACAATATATTCTCCCATTGGTAATTCCCAGTGGTCGTATTCACAAGTATCACCATTAGAAATTGCACCTCCACCAACAAAATAATGAAAGTATCCCTCTTCTTCACAAGGATATGCGACACCAATTTCATCCCCATCTACTGACAAACGATTCATAAAAGCTTTCTTTTTATGAAATGTTTCCCAAAGTGTATATAAAGGATCTACCCCGCATTCAATTCCAAGTCCTGCTACAAATGAAACAGGTAATTTTGTCTTCAAGCCAACAAAATGCTCTGGTACAGTTAGTTGTCTTCGTGTGATTTCTAAAATAATCCCATCGCTCACAAGTGGTACATTTTCATCAACCAGTGTATAGTTCAAAGAGAGTTCTGGCTTATTCATTTTACTAAATGTGACAGGTGTCTTAGAGTATTCCTCTGGAGTTATACCAAATGTTTCTTTAAATGTGCGAGAAAAGTGTTCGTGTGAAGCGAACCCTAAATCCAATGCTACATCTAAAATTCGCTTATTCTTTTGTAGTAAGGCTTCTGTTGCTCTTGCCATTCGACGCAATTTGATATATTCAATTACTGGTTTTTTCACCAATCGTGTAAAGAGTCTTTGATAGTAAAAGGTCGATAATGCTGCTAATTTCGCTAAATCTTCAATTTTGATTTCTTCGTTTAAATGATCTTCAATTAATTCTATGGTTTCTTGTATTTGTTCCCATGCGTGCATAATAAGCACCTCCTCTTCTATAGGATATCATGGGAGATACCACGCTCGCTTGTCTGACAATGCCTTTTTTGCTAAAGATGTAATCGGACTTTACCTCCAAATTGATTTACCACTAGAGTTGAATAATATTGCGCAATGTCATTAACATGTTTTTATAAATTTATTGAAAAATAAATTTACGCTAGAAATACTGTCAATATGTAATATTTGTAGCGTTTGCTATTTTATTTCCAACACCCATATAAGCATCACCTAAATATTAGTTACATCAGTTTTATTTATGTTCTTATTTCCATTTACTAGCAGTTTCAAAATGTTACAGATAAATTGCATACCTTGTTACTTTCCTTTATTTTTCTCCAAAAAAATAGTTCACAGTACCCTTATGAGTATTTTATCAAAGATTTATCTTCTCAAAGCATACTCCTACTTGTCTATAAGTAGGACTCTATCTTTCTTTTCGCTTCCATAGTAGCGGTATACTATTTATCAAAATGGAAGCTATCGTACAAAACCATAAAACTCTATATACGGATGGAGTTACATCAGATAAAGCACCCCAATCCTCATTCAT
>JAVWJF010000343.1:0-2035 GCA_036639195.1 Longicatena sp. | reverse complement strand
GTTGCCACTTGTATTGAAATTTATAGCAGAACCTCCTGCACCTATCTTTACTTCTCCTTTTTCACTATCTGTTGCTTCTTTGATAATTTGAAAGTCGCAATCAATTTCTTGTGTAGAGCCATCCAATTTTATATTTTTTATCTTTGCTGTAAATTTATCTCCAACTGCCGCTTCTACAGTATCCTCTTTCATAAAAGATACGACTCCTAAAAACAATATACATACTAATAAACGAGAACACCTTTTCACTTATTCTTTTTTTCTTCATAATAAACCTCCTTCTCCCTTTCTCCACATCTATCACATTTGTGACAAACTATTCTTACCTATATCATATACGAAAAAAAAGAGAATTTTCATTTCCTACGTGAAATGTAGTATTCTCTTCGTCAATAACAGGATTTTGTTAGAATCTGCTTTTATTCTTTGTTTGAAGCATACTCTAATAAAGCTATTTTTAAATCGTTGTACTTGTTTCTTGAGATAGGTATCACCCTTCCTCCAAGAATAGTTACATGGGATGTAGTCATAGCTGTTATGTAATCTAAATGGATAATAAAGGAACGATGTGGCATAAAGAAGAACGGGAAGTTTTTTAATTTATCATAGAGAGAAATTAATGTATAGGTTGTTTCTAAAGTTCTTCCATCGGAAAAGATACATATTTGTTTGTGGTTATAGCCTTCAATTAATACAACGTCATGAAGATTAATCTTGGTAAATCCTTCTTTTGTTTTTAAAATGATGGAAGGACGAGTTATTGGTTGTACTTTTTGTATACTTGATAATAGTTCTGCATCAAACTCTGATGCATTGATAGGTTTTACTAAATAATTACTTGCTTTTACTTGGAAAGCATCAAGTGCATATTCTCTTGAAATCGTTAAAAATATAATTTCGGATGCTTCTTTTCTTTCCCGAATACTTCTTGCTAAATTTATTCCATCAATTCCTGGCATGAGGATATCTAACAAGTAGATATCAAATCCGCCATTGATTTGGATGTACTCTAGTACATCATATGGAGACATAAAGACTTTCATTTCTATAGGATACTCTGGATGTTGTTTACCAAATGCTTTAATAAGCTTTTTAAGTTCCTTTACATCTTCTTTTTTATCCTCACAGATACATAAACGAATCAAAACTGTTCACCCCTTCTTTTTCTTTATTTTAATATGGTTGGCTGGGATAGAATAGGTGTAAGAACACTTGTAGGAATTACAAATTCTGGACAACCAGCGCTTCCTGGCGCAACTTCATATTCTTCAAAGATAATTGATTTTGATCATTGATATAAAAATCCTGATTTCTCGCGATATATTGGAACCAATCACTTTCTGGCCACATATCACCAGGTATAAAATAATTAGCTAAACCTGCATCTACTTGTGCTTTCATTTGTGATAATATTTCTTCACTAATGACATTTACATATTCATACTTACCTGTAAATAAATCTTTAAGTTCTATCACATTTCCTGTTTTCATATCTAACATAAAATGACGGAATATATTTTGGGAGCCTCCTACATTTAATGTTGATTCAAAACGTATGATAAGGAGTTCTCCATCGTTACGTACGGTTGTGTATTTTGTATCCATTGCTACATAACCTTCATATTTTCTTGCGACATACCATACATACTTTTCTCTTAATGTTTCTACATAAGCTTCCATTTTCTGATTGATTTCATCAACGCCTTCGCTTACATCCGGAGTATCAGGAACTACTGGTGTTACTGGAGTTACTGGTTCCTTTGGTTTCTCTGGAGATGGTGGTGTTGGTTTTTCAACCTCTACGATTGGAGGAATGGTCCCTCCACTGCTATTGTTGTCTTCCCAAGAAATTGTTTGAGAAGGAGCTGTTGTGACTTTTTGTGTACTTTCTTTTTGGGTATCTGCTGTTTGTTCATTTGCGTTTGCTATTTTAGAATTAGGATCTTCTATTCGTTTCACCTCTGGTATTTCCATATGTATTTGTGTTGCTCCCCAACCAGCACTTATAGAATCTGCTTTGCTCACCTGAAGGAAA
>JAVWJF010000342.1:0-2051 GCA_036639195.1 Longicatena sp. | reverse complement strand
AAGCACCAAATCAAATATTAAAATGCAAGATAAATCAAGGAGATTCAACCATTCGTTAAAAAAAAGAGTAATCAATATAAAATATACCCTATAAGATGGACACAGAAAAAAAGTAACTGTGGCATTTTACAGGGTTTTTATTATTTAGTATAATAAAGCAGAAAAAGCGGAGAACCTTATGAGTATAAAAAAATTTACAGCTGAAGAAATAGAAGTTCTAAAGAAAAATCAATATGTTAAAAATGTTTCTGATAAATCCATTACTTACACTGATGAATTTAAGGAAGTTTTTATGACACATTATCACAACGGAATGAACCCTGCATCTATTGTCAGAATGCTCGGATTTGATTATCACATGCTTGGGACAAAGAGAGTTAGCAACATAGCATTTCGTTATAAATCTCAATCAGAAAGGTTGGACGGCTTACGTGATACACGCGCAAGCAGTAGTGGCAGGCCGAAGACAAAGAACCTAACAACTGAAGAATTATTAGATTATAAAGATCAACAAATTTTAAAGCTTAGGCAAGAACTTGAATTTGTAAAAAAAAACGATCAGATCGAGCGGAAAGCATTATCAAAATTGAGGAAAGTTCAGCATCAGAAAAATTTGAAATAATATATCTTACAATACAAAATCCAAAGTGCAAATTAACGATTGTAGAGATGTGTAAGTTATCTCAAGTATCTCGGTCAGGGTATTATAACTGGTTGAAAAGCAAAGATTACAGGTTAATAAAAGATGAGGAAGATCGCTTAGACTTTAAACAAATATTAGAAGCTTACAACAGTGGAAGAAGGAAAAAAGGTGTTCGTAGCATTTACATGTGGCTATTACACAAATTTGATGAGGATTCAGAGAAATATAAAATCATGAATCCAAAGAAAATCAGACGATTAATGAGAAAGTTCAAGCTATATTGTCCTATCCGCAAAGCAAATCCATATCGTAGAATGGCAAAAGCAATGAAGAGTGACAATTATGCAAAGAACATTGTAGATCGAGAATTCAAAAAAGAAGCAAGGTGTGTGTTACTTACAGATATAACCTATTTAAAGGGCTCTTTCGGCTTTGTTTATATGTCTTCTATCAAGGATGCATTCACCAATGAAATCCTCGCATACCGTCTTAGTAAGTCACTCGAGGTAGACTTTGTGTTAGATACATTTCAAGATTTGTTTAAGCATCATGGGAGAACACTAAAGACAAAAGAAACCTTAATCCACTCCGATCAAGGCTGTCATTACACAAGTATTAAATTTATTGACTTGATGATGAAACATGAAATGGTACGTTCCATGTCAAGACGAGGAAACTGTTGGGACAATGCGCCACAAGAATCATTTCACGGACATATGAAAGACGAAATAGATTTGGTTTCTTGCCATAATTATGAAGATGTTTGTAAGGAAATTGATGATTATATAAACTATTATAACAACAAGCGCTATCAATGGGGACTGGCAAAATTATCACCTAATGAATTCTATAAATATTCTTTGAGTGGTGAATATCCATTAAAAGTTCAGAAAGGTAATTCAGTATCAATAGCAGCATAAGATATACAATGTGCTTATACTCAAGGTCGCTATAAAAATTGCGTAAAGTAGCGACGTATTTATAAATCATGATTACATATCCATTCAAATCTATAGTGAAGATAGTCCTTGTCTACAAGGACTATTTGAGCATTCTCAAACTGATGAAACAGCCATACCCAGCCATCTGCATCAAGATTATCACAACATACAATAACACTTCCAATGGTGTATTTACTCAAGTACCAAATGAAATCCTGAATAACTAAATTTATCGTTTTATTAATGTTCATAGTATTAGTTTTCTACATAAGCAATTAAAAAGCATCGGTAGAATGTTTAGCAATACCGATGCTTATCCTCCCAATGAGAACGATACTAGTTTAATTGATGCATATAATTACTTTTTTATTCTTTGTCCTTGACATAGGGAGCACTTTAAATTGATGCATATAATTACTTTTTTATTCTTTGTCCTTGACATAGGGAGCACTTTACAATTTGTGTTT
>JAVWJF010000341.1:1809-2085 GCA_036639195.1 Longicatena sp. | reverse complement strand
AACATGGAGAATCCTTTGATGATGTGATGAAACAAATCGATGAATCAACACAACTTTACATAAGTGATGTTGAGGATACTATGTATTTTCACAGCATTCCCTTAACACATTTAGAAAAAGAAACAAGAGCCTACCCTCTTATGAAAGGAATGGATATCTTGTTTTATCACAAAGAAGAAAAAGTACGAATCAAACAACAAAGTGGTGATTTATTTAAAGCGGTTCGTAAAGAACTTCATAAAAATAAGTCGAAGTTACCAAAGTTAAATCAATCCT
>JAVWJF010000341.1:1531-1799 GCA_036639195.1 Longicatena sp. | reverse complement strand
TTAGAAGAAGCAATGGATTGTGATAAATATCGAGAATATGGGGATTTATTATTTGCCTATATGCATACGATTGAAAAGGCTTCTAGTATTGTACTTCCTTCTTTTGAAACAGGACAAGATATTAAAATTCCAATTGATGTTCGTTATGATATCAAATACAATGCAAATCGTTATTATCAAAAGTATCATAAATCCAAACGCGCACAAAGCATCCTAGAGGAACAAATCGAATTATGTCTACAGGAAATTGAATACTTTGAATCTATGG
>JAVWJF010000341.1:0-1521 GCA_036639195.1 Longicatena sp. | reverse complement strand
GCCAGTGTACAAGATGCAATGGAAATACGTGAAGAGCTTGCAAAGCAACGTTATATTAAAGCAGTTACTAGTAAGATACGTAAAAAGAAGAAACAAGAACTTCCTCATTATGAAACATTCCAATTTGAGGATATAAAAGTATATGTTGGTAAAAATAATTTACAAAATGATTATGTTACTTGGAAAATCGGTCGTAAAAATGATACCTGGTTACATGTGAAGGACTTACATGGCAGTCATGTGATTATCACTTGTGAAGACCCTGATGAAGCATTGTTGCGTAATGCCGCAATGTTAGCCGTGTGGTATTCTCAAGGCAGACAATCCTCAAGTGTTCCTGTTAATTATTGCCTTGTAAAGCAATTAAAAAAGATACCTGGCAACAAAGGTAGCTTAGTATCTCTTTCAAATTATAAAACGATTTATATTGATCCAGATGCATCAACGATTCAAAAGCTCATTGATGAACATCTCATACATTAAGACTCTTTGAGTCTTTTTTTATAACTTTTGTAGTTTCTCCCAAACTTCATCTAGGATTGGTATTCCATTTTCTTCATTATCTCTTCGTGTACATAATTCCAATTCCCCTGGATAGTAAATGCGATCAAAGCCTTCCGCAACTTCTTTGTTTGCGATATCTACAAGAATTTTATCCGCAATTGCATCTATTTCTTGTGCACTGCTTGCCTTCATTGGATCTATCGCAATCATAATTTGTGATAGACCAACTTCTTTTCCAAAACCACCGATATCCGATACGCTATTTGCGGCAGTTAGCATCGTCCCAATGACATCCAACAACACAGAAATTCCACTACCCTTCCAATACCCCATTGGAAGTACACGTTTACTTTCATATACCGCACCTGCATCTTGTGTTATATTCCCTTGTTTATCATATCCACCAGGTACTGGTAATGGCGTATTCTTCATTCGATATTCTTCTAATTTTCCATAGGAAAATTGGGAAACTGCACAATCTACAACCACATGCGCCCCATTGCTTCTAGGAGCTGCAAAGACAAAGGGATTATTTCCTATGCAAGCATCTTTTCCTCCCCAAATAGGCATATTGGGTTTGGTATTAGACCAACAAATACCAATACATCCAGCATCCGCTGCTTGCCAACCATACGTTCCTCCACGCATCCAGTGATTATTATTCCCTAAGGCAACTAACCCTATACCATGTTCCTTTGCAAGTTCACATGCTCTACTCATTGCCAGACGAGCATTTAATAAACCAAGTCCTCGATGTCCATCCCAACGCTCCCATGCCCCTAATTGCATTTCACACGTCGCAAGTGCCGTTGGATCAATCTCTTTCGAATCAAGAAGTCCCATGACCTTTGGGAAACGATTACACCCATGGCTATAAATTCCATCTAGACTATTTTGTGTAAATACTTCCGCAGCCTCTCCAGCATAGAACTCATTAAATCCTCGTTTCATTAAATTCTTCTTGAAAATCTCCTTTAACTCCTCTCGTTGTATTCTCATATACATCCTCCTCTTTTC
>JAVWJF010000340.1:0-2110 GCA_036639195.1 Longicatena sp. | reverse complement strand
CGCAACTAAAAATGTAGTTACTGGAGTCTTACAAACACGCGCAAATATTTCAGAATATAAAGACAGGGCAATTGAACCCCAAAACATCGACATCATTTCAGACATTTGCATATCCAAACATACATGATAAACAATACCACCGATGGCTCCGCCAATTCCCGCAAGGATTAATTTTTTTCCTTTTATATTGAATAGGATTCCAAATCCTAAGGTTGCTAAAAATGAACCAATTATAATTTGTATCATCTTACATACCTCCACTTATGCCAATGGACATACTCAAAACAAAACCAATTCCAGCCGCAATCGCAACTGCCGCAATCACTGCCTCTACGCCCCTAGACACACCAGAAAGATAATCTCCCGCCACAGTATCACGTATCGCGTTGGTAATTGCTAAACCTGGCACCAACAACATAATACTAGATATAATCATAATATCCACAGGTGCTTCTTTAAATAAAGCGTGAAAGATTAACGCAAAGAAAGCCCCAATCCCTGCAGAAACAGCATTGGTAAAAAAGTTATTAAATGCATGATGTTCCATAAACCAACTCATGGATTTAATCGCCATACCAATCACAAAGGAACATACTGCCACAATGATATTTCCTCCAAAAAACAACGCAAATCCAAACGCACTCAATGCGCCAAAAAATAACGTTGGTAAAAAAGAATAACGTTTCTCATCCGCAATCGCATGCAACCTTGTTTGAAGTTCTTCGATTGTAAAGGATGATGTTGCGGCTTGTCTTGATAATTCATTTATTTTGTCAATGCAGTTTAAATCTACTCCATTGTTGCGTACACGAAGAATTTTAGTATGGGTAGTTTTATTGACAGTGATGGATAACATAATACCCGTTGGGGTCACAAAACTTTCTGCATCTTCCACCTCTGGAAAACTAGTACAAAGTCGTACCATGGTTTCTTCTACTCGATATATTTCTGCCCCATTTTGGATCAACAGTTTCCCAGCATAACTGCACATCTCTAAGAGTTGATTTGTATTCATATTCTTCGCCTCGCTTACGCTATCAAGTATATCGAAAAATAGCTAAAAAAGAAAACAATTTCTGCATTATTTTCATTATTTTGAAGACAAATCGTACAACCATGGAAATTCTTACCTTTTTACACTATAATAGGTAGTAGAAAGCTGGGGTGAGCTTATGAATCGTAAGGTTATGATCATTATGAATCCAAAGGCGGGTAAAGGAAATGCAAAGTCTTCTTTGTTCACGATTTGTGACAAGTTCAATGCGATGCAAGATCATGTGGAAGTCTTTGTGACGCAGTATGAGCACCACGCTACCAAACTTGCCAAAATGCATGGAGAACAATTTGATATTTTAGTTTGTATGGGTGGATATGTTACATGGAATTAATTCATTAGTGTATTATTAAGTATAAACAAACGACCTGAAGTATGTTATTTACCAAGTGGAACTGTGAATGATTTTGCGTCTACTTTAAAACTTTCAAAGAGTGCAAGTAAAATGATGGAACACATTGAAGAATACAATCCATTTCCTTGTGATATGGGCAAATTTAATAAACAGTACTTTACGTATATTGTTGCCTTTGGTATCTTTACAGAAGTGTCTTATAACACTCCCCAAAACATCAAAAACACCTTTGGCAAGGTTGCCTATTTTCTAGAAGGCTTTAAACAACTTACTAGAATTCCAAATTATCATATCAAGGTAGAAGTAAACAACGAAATCATTGAAGATGATTTCATATTTGGAAGTATTACCAATTCCAAATATATCGCTGGTTTTTCTTATGTAAGTGCTAAGGATACAGAATTGGATGATGGTCTATTTGAAGTCATGCTCATTCGTAGTCCTAATAATCCCATGGATGTTCAAGCCATCGTCGCTGCTTTACTAAAACGGGAGATTAATGAAAAATGGATGTATTTCTGTAAATGTAAAAGTCTACGTATATTATCAAAGCAACCAATTCCTTGGACATTGGATGGTGAAGATGGTGGAGAAACCACCGAATGCACCATCACCAATCTCCATAAAGCAATCACGATTCTCATCTAACCAGAAAAATACTTTCTGGTTTTTATTTACTTTCTTCTCTTAATAGGATATAC
>JAVWJF010000339.1:1477-2156 GCA_036639195.1 Longicatena sp. | reverse complement strand
TAAATGTTTCTAGACAGGCAGTCAGTAAGTGGGAAACAGGTGTTTCCCAAACAAAAAGATATTAAGAAACAGCCCATGTTTACCTGCTTGCAAACAAAAGAATATTGCTACTAGACTAAGAGATACTACATAAGTGTGTTGGTATCTCTTTTTTGTTGCCGTGAAACAGCAGACTATTTCATTTCTGCTTGATTACCTTAAAACTTATTAGTCTATGGTTTGTCAAGGGCTTGTTGCGTGAGAAATGCTGAATATCACCCTTTACAAAACATAGGCTGATAAGTAACTTTTCAAAAGCAGAAAAGAAATGGCAATGCTTATAACAATATGATATAATGCAGATGAAGACAAAAAAGGAATTTGTCGAGCTGGTTAGTTCGAGATAATTTTGAGTTTGTTAAGATGTGGTGCACTTGATGGAATCACAGGTACGACATCATATTATGGAGGATGAAATAGATGATAGGTTTGATTGTTGCGAGGTCAAAGAATAATGTTATAGGCAAGAATGGTAATATACCATGGAAAATAAAGGGAGAACAAAAGCAATTTAGAGAGTTAACAACGGGTAATGTGGTTATTATGGGGCGAAAGTCTTATGAAGAAATCGGTCATCCGTTGCCTAATAGAATGAATATTGTTGTTTCCACCACAACAGAGTATCAAGGAGATAATTTAG
>JAVWJF010000339.1:0-1467 GCA_036639195.1 Longicatena sp. | reverse complement strand
ATCATTAGAAGATGCATTATTATTGGCTAAAGGACGAGATGTATACATATCTGGTGGATATGGACTATTTAAGGAAGCTTTGCAAATAGTAGATAAAATGTATATCACAGAAGTAGATTTAAATATTGAAGATGGAGATACATTCTTTCCAGAATTTGATATCAATGATTTTGAAGTTTTGATAGGGGAAACACTTGGTGAGGAAGTGAAATATACGAGAACATTTTATGTAAGGAAAAAATGAATTGAGTAAATTTTGGATTTAGGGTGTTTTCATAAATATATTGCTTTTTATGCATATATAAATTGTTGTAAGACAAATTCCAGTTGAACCAAATCGCTGCGCGATGGCCTGCCAAGGCTGTGGCGCAGCGATTTGGTTCAATTGGTAAAAATCGGTGTGCAGTCCAGAGGAATGGGCAGATACATTCTAAATGTAGTCTGCTTTTTCCTCTGTCCTGACGCCGATTGTTTACGAAATAATTTGTATGGGGCGATAAAATCAGAATTTGAGAGAGTATTGAAGGAATGGTCTGAACTTAATAAAACAATGCAGGCACAAATAAAAAAGAAAGATACTTATAAGAGGGGTATTGATACTTTACTTACTTTACGAAGTCAGTTAATACAAACCTTAGTATCTTTCAAAGAAGAATTATGCAGAGAAGATTTTAACTCAATCCCCTTCATAAACGCTGATGGTTATCATAGTAAGACGATTGCTTATTCTATTTGGCATATTTTCCGCATTGAAGATATAGTTGTGCATACAGTGATAAATGAAGATGAACAAGTATTTTTTGCAGGCAATTATCAAGAGCGTATCAATTCACCTATCATTACAACAGGAAATGAACTCATGAAACAGCAGATTGCAGACTTTTCAAAACAGCTTAATCTGGAAGAATTATATTTATATATTTTCGAAGTATGGGAAAGCACTGAGAAAATGCTTGAACGGTTATCTTATGATGAATTGAAAAGAAAAATACCGAAAGAAAGAAAAGGATACTTAGAATCGTTGAATGTAGTAAACGACAATGAAAAAGCAATTTGGCTGATTGATTATTGGTGTAATAAAGATATTTGTGGACTAATTCAAATGCCGTTTTCAAGACATTGGATTATGCACACAGAAGCCTGTTTGCGTATAAAGAACAAGATACATTCATAGGCAAAAATTTCAGTTTGTAGAACTAAGGAAATTGGAATTTAAGGAGGAATAAAGTATGGTTAGTGATTTTATAAGAGCAGCATTTCCATGGATTTTAATGGGTTTATTTGTAGCAATCAGTTGTTCCCTTATGAGTAAAAAAGAGAAATAAATTCCTGTTTGTATTTATAAAAGAGAAAAAATGAGAAAAGTAGTTTTATTTATTGCCATGAGCCTTGACGGATATATTGCGGACGGTAATGGTGGAGTAGCTTGGCTAAATGGTCATGGAAATGACAATGAAAACATCGACA
>JAVWJF010000338.1:0-2180 GCA_036639195.1 Longicatena sp. | reverse complement strand
GATGCGATTACTTTTATAGGAAGTGCAATCGTGATTGGATTTATTCGCTATAACGAAACCATTACAAAAGAAAAGTTGTCGTTGAAATCCTATACCACAACCTTAAAAGAAGGTATGCATTATATGAAATGTAGACAAGCTGTTCTAGTATTATGTTTGATTGGTGCACTCTTGAATGCAGTCGTGATTCCTATCAACTCCTTACTACCTGTATTTATTGATTCCATTATGAAAAGTGGAAGTGAGATGTTATCTATGTTGTCTGTAGGAATGACTGTTGGATCTATCATCGGTAGTTTCTTGTACCCAGTTCTAACAAATCACATTACAAAACGTAGACTACTACTAGCAACTATTGTGTTTGTGGGATTCTTCTATATCCTAATCGTATATATTCCAAACGTAATTCCTCAAAAGTTTATAAGCGATGCGTTGATTGTTGGTATGTTTACTATTTTAGGATTGTTGAGTGCGGCAGTTTCTACGTTCGTGGCAGTCTTTCTGATGCAACGTGTGGATCCCAATTATATGGCAAGAGTCGGTGCAGTATTTAATGCATTTGTGACCTTGACCATACCTATAGGTTCCTTACTAATCAGTGTGTTGTTACAGATGACTTCTTTTGTGACCATATTCCTTGGATTTGGTATTCTATCCATCTTCCTATATCTAATATTACGAAAGCGAGAAATTTTCTTTATGCTTGATGAAAACCCAAGCAAACAAGAATAGGTGTGTTATAATATCCTTAACGTAGGAAAGAGTAATGGTGGTAATATGAAGGCAATATATAAAAAAAACGTAGACTTCATTCGAGAAGCGAATTTATTCTTGCGCAGATATTGCGAGGATGATAATTTTACAGAAATGAAAGAACACCTAAAAAAGAAAACAAGTTATACAAAAGAAATAGAACACATCATCAATGAAATGGGTGTTGTATATAATGAAATTTTGGATGAAATGGAGAATTCTTTAAAAGAAGAGATACATGAACACGTATTTTATTTCAAATCTTATGTAGAGGATGAAGATAGTTTAGATGCGACAATTGCGGATTGCATGAGCTTTGAAGCTTGGAGTATGGATGAAGAAGATATGTCTTTATATCATAATCGCATCAAAGAGAGTTTTCATAAAAATCCTTCTTGTTTTATTGATTGCGTTATAGTAAGCAATGAATTGGATGCACAATATAGCGATGAAGAAGTACTTCGTTTATTAGATGAATCTGACTTAAAAGATGAAATCAAATGGAAAGTGTACCAAATATATCTTAACTTTGATCAACATTTGGATATTGTAATGGGGATTCTAGAAAAAGTGATACCTATTATGAAACGTGTATATAAAAACCATGAGAATGCATTCGAGGAATTTCATTCCTATTGGAGTGAAGTTTGTGAAAGTGGAAGATTTATGGAAGCTTTACAAATTCATGTAAAATTTGAATTAGAAGAGGATGTAGCTTTATGGGTGAAACCATCCTGGATGGGATGTAATGGACTCCGTTTAATGGCTCTCAATGGAAAAGATAAACTCCATATTTTGATTGGGTTAATGTTTACAGATCATAGCTTTATTGGAAACGAAGAAGTTTCTATGGAAGATGCATGTGCACGAATCAAACTATTAAGTGATCCAAGCAAGTATGAAATCTTGAAGCTCATTAAAAATGAGGGTTTATATGGTTCCCAACTTGCGGAGAAATTGAAACTGACAACGGCAACCATTTCACATCATGTAAGTGCTCTTAGCAATGCCTCCTTAATTGCATATGAAAAAGATTCCAATCGTGTATACTATCGTAGTAATAAGGAACAAATTGGATATCTATTAGATCAAATGCGTAGTGATTTATACGATGATTAGCTGCTTATAAATGGCAGCTTTTTTTATGTCAAATACGTAGTGAATATGTTACAATAGGAAACTGTAGGTGATAAAATGAAAAACATGACAGAGGGAAATACAACTAAACTCATATTGGCATTTGCCATACCAGTACTATTAGGGAATATATTTCAACAGTTTTATAATATGGCAGATACTATGATGGTAGGGCAAATATTAGGAGTTAAAGCTCTTGCGGCTATGGGAGCGGGTGCTTCTTTATCGGGACTAGTGATTGGATTGGTAAGTGGAGTATCTATGGGGGTATCCATTATGATTGCACAATA
>JAVWJF010000337.1:0-2182 GCA_036639195.1 Longicatena sp. | reverse complement strand
TAGAAATCTAAATGCTTGAATGTAGTATGTAGGATAGGGAAATGGAGGAGTTTATATGAAAACAATTGGATTGATTGGTGGTATGAGTTGGGAAAGTACGGTTTCCTATTATCGAATTATAAATGAAGAAGTAAAGAAGAGATTGGGTGGACTTCATAGCGCGAAAATTTTACTCTATAGTGTAGAATTTGATGAAATTGAAAAATGTCAGGCAAAAGGAGAATGGGAGAAAAGCGCTCGAATTCTTGGCAATGCTGCACAGAATTTGGAAGGTGCTGGTGCAGATTTTATTTTAATTTGTACCAATACAATGCATAAAGTAGCTCCTCAAATTGCAGCTATGATTCAAGTTCCACTAATTCATATTGCAGATGCTACTGCAGAAGAACTTATTCAACAAAATATTCATAGAGTTGGGTTGTTGGGAACGAAATATACAATGACAGAAGAGTTTTATAAACAAAGACTTGTTGACAAAGGGATCAATGTCCTAATACCTAATGAAGAAGATATCGAAAGCATTAACAATACTATCTTCAAAGAGCTTTGTTTAGGTGAAGTTAATGATGGTTCACGAGAGACGTTCAAGATAATAATTGATAAGTTGAAACAAGAGGGTGCAGAAGGTATCATTTTAGGATGTACTGAAATAGGTCTTCTAATTCATCCAACAGATGTATTCATTCCTGTATTTGATACAACCTTGATTCACGCTAAGAGTGCTGTTAAACTTGCACTGGATGATAATGCCTAAGGATATAAAATAGGTTCGTATTGAGATGGAGGATAATATATGGAAATAAAACGAATAGAGTTTGATTTTTCGGTATGTAAAGTCTGTGATTATTCACAGGTGAATTTGGAAGAAGAATTTTGTTTTATTGCGAAAACAGATGAAGAAAATTCTTTGGTTTGTATAAGCGAGAAGGTGCCTGAAAATACAATTGCACGCGATGATGGATGGAAAGCATTTCGGATACAAGGATCCTTGGATTTTTCAATGATCGGTGTGTTATCCAAATTATCCACTTTATTGGCAGATCATCATATAGGTATATTCGCAATTTCTACATACCGAACAGATTATATTTTGACGAAACAAGAAAATTTTGAAAAAGCGATAGAAGCACTAATGCATGCAGGATATCAAATTATATGATGCTAATGGGAGATGGACAATGAAAAAAGGGTTAAATTTTAAAACAATAGAAAATCAAATAGAATACTTTTGTGCTTATGAGGAATCCTTGAAGTTAATTTGTGTTCCTGTAAGTGAACTATATGTAGCTACTACTTATGGAGATAGTCATGTTCTATGTTGTGGGGATGAGAATCTTCCACCCTTAGTATTGTTGCATGCCTCTAGTTGTGGTTCTCCTATATGGTATAAGAATCTTCCGTTTTGGAGTACATACTTTCGTGTATATGCAATCGATTTAATAGGAGAGTCTTCAAAAAGTATTTTAACAAATAAAATGAGAACGCCGTATGATAACGCAAAATGGCTCGATGAAACTTTGCATGGTTTAGGACTAGATATAGTATATCTTTGTGGGCTTTCTATAGGTGGTTGGAATGCAGCGAATTATGCTGGATATTATCCAGAGAAGGTGAATAAATTGATTCTTCTTAGTCCAGTACAAACCTTTGCTAAGATGCATCTTTCCTTCTTCTTTAAAATTATGAAGATGGGATTTCATCCAACAAGAGAAAACGTAGAAAACTATATTGGTTGGGGCAGTGGAAAAGAAGAGCCACTTCCAGATAGTATCATTCAGCAATTTACTTTATCAGTAATGAATATGAATGCAAATGCAAGCTTCCCAAAATGGTTGAAGAAGGAGCATTTACAAAATATCACAATGCCAGTTCTTGTAATGTTTGGAGAGAATGAATTTGCATTTTCAATTGAAAAGGCATCCGCACGTGCAAAACGCCTAATACCTAATTTAGAAATATGTGTTATAGAAGATGTATCGCACTTACTTGGAGTTAGTAAATCAGAAGTTATCAATACAAAAGTTCTGAAATTTATTAACGATTGAAATTCAGAATGGAGGAAATTATATGTGGATAGTATTTGGTATTGTTTCAATTGTGACAGGGTTGCTAAATGTCGTTTTATATGTTCGAAAGAAAGCTGTAATATGGCTTAGTTTCGTTAGTTTATCGACTACTTCAT
>JAVWJF010000336.1:0-2261 GCA_036639195.1 Longicatena sp. | reverse complement strand
TTATAGACTAATCTCGCTTATGAAAAACGGACACCGCAAGAGGTGTCCGTTTTCTTTTGTTAATAAATTTCAATGTTTAAAATTAAATAAGCCAAGTCAATTTCTTGTTTACAATCATACGTACTAACATTGCAAAACCAATTGCAGGAATAATACCCATTGCATAATTCAAACCACTTGTAATAAATGTTGGAATGCTATTTACGAAAGATTCCATGACTGCAGAACCTACATAGAAACCAATTGCCGTTAACACAGATAAAATACTAACTTGTATTCCAATTGCCAAATAATGCATTGCATCAACTTTTTTAGGTTGATTATTTAGTGCATAATGATCAGCTTTCGCAGCAAGTACTGGAACAATTACCATCATCATAAAGTTCCAAAGAGTTTGCATAAGCATAGATACAGGAACAGCAAGTGCTACTGAGTTTGAAATATTAGAACCAGTAACAATTACATAAGCAGTACCAATGATAGAGCCTGATATCATGTCTGGTGGATTGCTAGCACCTATTGCCATCGCTCCTAGCCATACAAGTTCTAATGTAGCACCTACTTTAACACCTGTTTCAATATCCCCAAGAACAACCCCAACAAGCATTCCCATAACCATAGGACGACAGATCATAGAACTTGCTAAGAAACTATTTAAATATCCAATAATTGCAACCAAAAATATCAATAATGTTTGTAGCATCATATGCTATCCCTCCTAAATTAAATCTATGGCATTTTGTGCTGGTTCATCTGGTACCATTTGCACTGTAACTTTTATGCCATGATCATTCATTTCTTTTATTCTTTCGCAGTCTGTTTCAGAGACAAAAACGGCTTTTGAAATTTGTTTTCGCTCTTCTGTTGATTTTGTACCACCTAGATTAACTTCTTTGATACTTGCAAATCCTTTTGTAAGACGATATACATCTTCGATCGTTTCAACAATGATAAATAAGTTGTATTTATCAGTTACTCCGCTATTCAAAGCAAGTATAGAATCCTCGATGTTTTTCATTACTAATTTTACGCTATCTGGTTTCGCCATGCGCAGTGCAGACATTCTCAATTGATCTTTAGAAACAGCGTCATTTGCAATTAAAATACAGTCTGTTTGTAATACTTTTGTCCAAGCAAATGCTACTTGTCCATGAAGTAATCGATGATCCACACGAACTGCTTTTATCATTTTTCTTCACCTCTGATTTTTCGTACTGCGTTCATAATATTATCTACATGCTCTTTACTTACTTCACCATCATCCTTATAACTATCTTTGAAATAACTTCCAACGATTGCTCCATCAGCAATCTTAAATTGTTCTTCAATATTTTCCGGTGTTATACCAGCACCAACGATAAGTGGAAAATCACAAATTGCATCTTTAAACTGTTTTATTTTCTCTAAGGATGTCTCTTGTCCAGTAGCATCTTGTGTTACACAAATTGCGTCACATCTTGTTTCTGCGATTTTCAGATCTTCTTCTACACTGTTTTCTGATAATACAGGTTGATATTTAAATCTCACTCCTCCTAGAATGCATCCATCATATCGTTCACGATACATTTTAAAGAATGCTTCCAAGGTTTGTTCATCACGTGGACGTACGTGTCCTACAACAGAATCCAATTGTACAAAAGAAGCTTGATATCGTATTGCTAATTCAAATCCCATAGTATCTACATTTAAACAGTTTACACCATAAGGAATAGAAAGTTGTAAGCTTTTCACATATGCGAGAGCTTTCTCTAATTGATCATACTTTCCAAAATAATTCTCTACAATAATTGCATCAACTCCCCCTTGTACATAGGTTTCAACTTCTTTTTTTAAACGCTTCATGATGTCTTCATCATTTTCTCCCTTAAGATGAAGCATCGCTAGAATAGGTTTCTTATGCGCGAATAAATCTAAAAATTTTCGTTCCAATATAATTCCTCCTTTAGAAATCCTCTTCGATTTCTTTTTCATGTTTTAAATAACGAATTCCATCGCAAGTATCTTTAACAATCTTATCCGCATCGCTACTTGATAACTTGTTTGGATAATCAACGCAAATCAGTAACAACATACCTACATTTACGCCTGAGAATAACCATACATTCTCAAACACCACCAATGAATACATAGAAGAACATACACTTGCGCCATAAAGATCTGTTAAGATTACATACTCCGTGTTTTTATTTTGTTCAATCTCTGTTTTGATAGTTTCTACAAAATCTGTTGTATTCTCCCCTGGCTTCAAAGTGAACGTTTCA
>JAVWJF010000335.1:0-2267 GCA_036639195.1 Longicatena sp. | reverse complement strand
ATAGGATCGCTTCATGGGTTCTATCGTGTTAGGAAAGAAAAACAAATGAAAGAGAGGGTTCATCATGATTGAAGTAAAGAATTTAACGAAGCATTATGGTTCATTTAAAGCCTTGGAAGACGTAAACATTTGCGCAAAGGATGGAGAGATTACCGTTTTATTAGGTCCTAATGGGGCAGGTAAGTCTACGACAATTAAAAGTATTACCAACTTGTTAGAGTTTAAAGGTGAAATTACCATTGATGGGTATAAGAATGATACCTTAGAAGCAAAACGTAGTTTTGGATATATTCCAGAAGCACCTGTACTATATGATTTATTAACCATTGATGAACATGTCGAATTCATTGGTAAAGCATATCGTAGTAAAGATTATAAAGAAAAAGCAGATACCTATATTCACTTGTTTAAATTAGATGAAAAACGTAAAAAAGTAGTAAAAGAATTATCCAAAGGGATGAAACAAAAAGTAAGTATGTTGCTTGCCCTTATCATTTCTCCTAAAACATTGATGATCGATGAACCAATGGTGGGATTAGATCCAGCAAGTATCGAAGATACTTTACACATGTTGATGAAGTTGAAAGAAGAAGGAGTGGCCATCTTTGTTTCTACACATATCATTGATATCTTTGATGAATTTTGGGATGTTGCGTATATCATGAACAAAGGTAAAATTGTACGTCATTTGAATCGAAATGAAAAAGGGGAAGAAAATCTAAAGGAAATCTTCTTTGCTTGTACGGATAGTGATGGTGAATAGAAATGAAGGCACTGATCTATCTCTATTTTCTGCGGATGAAGGGAAATGTCCGCAATGTATTCTCTAAATTAGGATCTGCATTATTCGCAATCTTCTTGATCCTTGTGTATGGCGGAACGTTTATAGGATTGTTAATGAATCCAGATATTGCATTATCCGTTATGAATATGAACAAAATCAATAGTGTGATTTTCGTTGGGATTGGATTTACTGCACTTCTGGTTACCATGATGTTAATGCAGACAAGAAAATCACTCTTTATGGAAAACGATGCGTTTTATTTGTTTTCAGGACCATTTAAACGTAAACATGCTATGCAGTTTATTATGTCACAATCCATTGTAGGATCTCTTCTTTGTGGAGCTGTGTCCTTATTTATGATGGTGATGTTGGGAAGTTCTTTAGAATATAACGTATGGTTTTTATTCTTAAACTTTCTTGCCCATTCTTTGGTGTATTTCTTCTTCACAATCTTATATTATTATGTGTATTTATTAAGTATAAAAGATAAAAAATATAAATATTTATCTATTTATATCCTTGGGTTATATGTAGTTCTTGTAGCTGCTATATTTATATACAGTCTTGCGCAAAATGATTTTATTCTAAAAGATGGAGTCATGAAATTCTTAGAATCTGATATATTCTATTTTGTACCATTGTTTGGTTGGATCAAACTGATATTGGTAAATAGTATAATGGGAAATACAATATACATGCTTTTAGGCTTGTTCCTATTGGTTGGTTCTTGTATAGGTATCTATGTACTCATGTGTAACTATAAGGGAGCGTTTGTGGAAAAGGCGATGGAAGATGCTATCGAGTTTACAAAACGCTACAAGGAAGTAAAAGCTGGAAATCGTTCCAGTATGAATGATAAAAAAGTACGTGATGTGAAATCGAACTTTAAAGAAGGTGCTGCTGCCATATATTCTAAGAATTTGTTACTCATGAAGAAGACAAATTCCTTCCTTCAAATTCAAGATTTTATTTTCTTAGGTGTTTATCTTGTTATTTCGATGATATCGGATTTAGGGTTTGGGTTCTTTATGTACATGATTATTTTCTGGTTGTTTTTAACAACACAGAATTCAGAATTTATGAAAGAGATGAACAACTATCAAATTTATTTGATTCCAGATAAACCAATACGAAAGTTATTGTATTTGGTACTACCTTATATTATGAAGAATATGATTGTTATCCTCTTCCCAGTAATCGTAGGTATGATCTTATTGCAAGGGAATATCATGGATGCCATTCAGTACTATATTATGTTAGCAGGATATGCATGTTTGTTTATCAGTGCTTCTGTACTAGCAACAAGACTTTTAAAGAGTCGTAATAATGCCATCATGGAAAACATGATACGTATGTTGATTTGTGGATTAGCCGCAGTTCCTAGTATCATTTTGATTGTGGTTATGTTTAATCTTGGAGTGTTCAATACGACACTTATCCTGATGATATCACTACTATCTTTATTGATGAATTTCGTAATATC
>JAVWJF010000334.1:0-2278 GCA_036639195.1 Longicatena sp. | reverse complement strand
AAAAAGGTGTCAGTTTTCACCAACACCAAATGTTATAGAACCTAAAAAAACAAAGAAGTAGATTTGCTGGAATGGTGAATTTGCTTTTTTTTATTTTTTAGAAATTATATTACATAACAATTGTTTAAGATCATTTTCGAGGATGCGAAATTCATGAAATGATGTATCTTTTGTTTTCATCATGTTTTTTTGTTCTATATGTAGATATCGTAAAATCTTAACAAAATTATAACAAACAGAAACATAAAATTCATTATAATGTATGCAAGGAGGGACGATAAGTAAGTCATAAAATTTACACTTAAAACGTATTGTGTAAAGAGGTGACTATATGCTTTCCATAGATAAAAACCAGATGATGTTGGAACATTTTGAACATATTCGATATGTTTCAAAAGAACGAATTTGCATTGCGTTAAAAGATGTGGTGATTACCATACAGGGAGATGCTATGCAAGTAATTGCTTTAGGGAAAGATGAAATCCTTATAGAAGGAACCTTTAAAGTGATGGAGTTCGTTTATGAGAAATAAACAAAAGATAGGTTTGGATGAATGGAGAGCAGATATATCTATACAAGAATTTTTACAAATTGTGAAACGAAACGAATTGGAAGTATATGATTTACATGTACATCATGAGTATATAGAATTTTATAGTGAAGTATGGCTTCGATATCGAATCCTACATTCTTTTTCAAAGATAGAGCGAGTTAGGACAACTGGTATGCTGGGATATGCAATGCGCTCTTTGCGAAAACCTGCTCGTGTGTTATCTATTATAGTATCGATTGGAATATGGTTTTTCTTAAGCAATACGATTTTTGCTATTGATATTAAAGGTGAACAAGAGGAAAGTCGTACATTGATTCAAAAGACACTCAAAGATATGGGATATACAACTCCAATCTATCATGTGGATGGAACAAAGATGAAACAAGAATTAAAGAAGCGATTAGAAAACGAAATTGCTTGGTTGGAAGTATCCAAACAGGGAAGTCGATACTTAATTCATTATACTCCAAAAGAATTCGCCTCTATTTCTCAACTTAAAAACGATGAGTTAATCGCAAGAGAAGATGGTGTTATTGCTAGGTTTGAAATATCTCATGGTAACAAAGTGCATAAAGTAAATGACTTTGTACATGCGGGAGATGTTCTAGTATCCAATGTGATGGATGATAGTTTAGGTAAAAAAGAAGAACTTTATGTAGCAGGACGCGTGTATGCTTATACTTGGAAAGATATTACGGTAACGATGGATCAAAATGGTTTGCCCAAAAGTCTACAATATTTTGATTTATTATTGGATGCTAGAGCACTTGTTTCAAAAGACTTTCGCGAAGGAGATTCCATTTATAAAGAAAATATTTTGCAATTCTCTAATGATATGGGTAAAATAAAGATGGTAATACATTACACATTGTATAAAGATATCACCACACCTTAAGTGAAGGAGAATATATGAGTAGACAATATCAAATCGATTTAACAGGAAGTTCTATGGATTCCATTGTAAAACTATGCGGTCCACAGGATAAGCATTTGCATTTATTAAGAGAGGCATTTCATAGTGATATAACACTTCGTGATGATACATTAAGTGTATTGTGTGAACATGAAGAGACTTTTGAAACGATTCAAAAGATTTTAAAAGCAATGATGGATATGTTAGAGAATCACATTGATGTACAAGAACGTGATGTGATCTATTTGATGAAATTAGCGAAAGAGAAAAAACTACAACATGTTTCTAGTATGTATCAAAAACCAGTTGGTAAAAGCATTCATGGGAAATTAATTTATCCTAAAACCATTGGACAGCGTTATATGTTTCAGTGTATGTGCAATTCTGATATTGTTTTTTCAACAGGAGTAGCTGGGACTGGTAAGACATACCTCGCAGTTGTTTATGCTGCCACATTGCTTAAAAAGGGTGATATACGTAAGATTATACTTACTCGACCTGCGGTAGAAGCAGGAGAAAGCCTTGGGTTTCTTCCAGGAGATTTAAAAGAGAAAGTAGATCCATATTTACGTCCTCTATATGATGCATTATATGATACACTAGGAAATGAACAAGTAGAGAAATTACTTGAGAAAGAAGTAATTGAAATAGCACCACTTGCGTATATGCGTGGACGTACTTTAGATAACGCCTTCATCATTTTAGATGAAGCACAAAATACTACACGTGCACAAATGAAGATGTTTCTAACAAGAATGGGGTTCCATTCAAAAATTGTAATTACAGGAGATGTTACGCAAATAGATTTAATT
>JAVWJF010000333.1:1006-2282 GCA_036639195.1 Longicatena sp. | reverse complement strand
ATCTTCACAAAGTCTACCATTGAAGTAATACGAATTTCCTTCTTCAACAATCTTCAGAACAGCTAAATTTCTTCTATGACCTGTCAAAATCATATAATCCTGAGACTCTTCAATTTGTCTCACAACAATCGGTTGCTGCAGTCCTCCATCCAGGATGTTGATTGACAATTCATCAATATCATTCATCTTTCTTTTACTATTCAAAGGATTGGGTTTACATCGATGTGGATCAAGATAAACCATTTTCCCTTTTTTTGTTGATTCTTGCGTTACACTATTTGTTATTTCACTTAGAATTGCCATAACTTTCTCCTATTCGTTAACATGGCAAGCTTGCCATGTTTTTACTTCATTAACCCAACTTTGATAATCCTTTCCAACGTTCTTACTATCATTGAAAATTACCGCTTCATTTGCATAAGCTGCATCCGTTACAGGTTTCCCCTGGTATCTGATTTTTGCATCAAACATTTTCCCACCTACTTTTTCATAAATCTCATTCATCACTTTAACATCCGTTAAGTTTCTATTCAGCATCGTGATCAATACACAGTAATCAATGTCAAGATCATATCCTTGATTTACTTCATGAATGAAATCCACAGTGATATCGCAACCTTCTTCTGCACCCAAATCTATTTTTACTGGAATAATAACCTTCCCACGCCCATTTTTACAGGCATATACCGCATTAAGTGCTAAGGTATTCAACGAAGGTGAACAATCTACAACTATATCATCATAATCATTTTCGACTTCTTTAATAACACGCCATAATTTGCTGTGTTGTGGCGATGTAGAATCCAGCATGATTCTCTTTTCAAACGCAAACAGACTCAATTTTGAAGGTAATATATCCATACTACTTAGTCCTGTTCGTTGAATGCACTCTTTTGTACACTTAGGATTGTTCATTGCGTCCTCAATGCTTTTTTCGTCATCTGATAAAACCCTCCCCAACAGTGTTTTTGTAGCACTGTGTTGAGGATCTTCATCAATGAGTAGAACACGTCTTGTTGTTGATAGTCCTGCAGCTAGATTAATACTGGATGTTGTCTTCCCAACACCACCTTTAATATTTAAATGTATGTATAACATAATTTTCCTCCTCTACGGTTTTCTTATACAAATAATTCATTTCTTGTAGATCCATTCACTTCAATAACATAACTTCGATTAATGAATACAATTTTAGGTTGTATAAATCCTAATTCAGTCAGTTCCTTTATAAGTGCATCACTTCCATGAAGTTTGATTAACTTGCGTGGAACTAAGC
>JAVWJF010000333.1:0-996 GCA_036639195.1 Longicatena sp. | reverse complement strand
AGTTAACTAAATTACGAATCACCCATAGCTCTACAAAACTGTCTATCATTATCCATCACTTCCTTTCTCTAATAATTAACTTATTTTTATTTGACTTGATTGGCTGAAGAATCAAGTGCTTGGTTATGGCTTGAACCTTTTGAGAGTGATTACAAGGGTGTTCTTGAACACAACGCTTGCCCTTGTAATTAATGGAAAAAGGTTAATAACCAATAAAGCACTGATTCTTTAGTTCAAGCATAGGAAAGATTCATAAATGGTACATTTATTGGTTTTGCGACTTTTAGGAGCGGGGTGTTAAATTCCTCTCGTGCCAAAACTGGTGAGAGGGGCTGACGTATACTCAATGTTATGACTATTTTTTTTACTCAATACTTCAAAATTCACTACTCCAGTAGCTCCTCGTTGAATTTAAGCCATTTTACGAGGTTTTCATTGAAATTTCGACTGATGTATCGAGTAAAATTATCGATGTTTTTAAACGCATTTAGCTCATTCATGATATCTTCAATTTTCTGAATGAATTCATATGCGTTTTCCTTTATATAGGTAATATCAACTGCAACAAGTTGTTTAGATATTTTAAGTTCTTCAGCAATCTTGGAATTTCTCCATCCTTTTCTTTTTAATTTGTTAACCATATCTCTTCTAAGAAAGATTTGATATTCCTTTTCAGTTCTGTTCAGGTATTTCAACTCTCTTCGTTTTAACGTTTTCTTTTCTTTCTGTATTAAATACTTAGCATCATCTGAAGTTAACGTTTTAAGTTCCTTTTGTTCTTCAATAGAAATCTCTAATTTACTAATAATTGTTTTTACACTCATTACACCACTACATATTTTTGATGGCTTACACTGATTTTTAACGTCTTTCTCAATCATTGGAGATTTAAGCATAGAGTTTAATTTCAGAGCGTAGTTTAAAGCTTCAGCAGGTGATTTTTTATAGTACATCGCCATATAACGAACAAGATATAGAATGTATTCTCTAAATCCC
>JAVWJF010000332.1:0-2288 GCA_036639195.1 Longicatena sp. | reverse complement strand
TTTGCTTTCTGCTAGCATGAAACGTAATTGCATACAAGCAATACGGTCTTCACTTTCATATGAAATACTACTCAATCTAGCCATAATTTGCACACATCCTACCAATAAAACACTCATGATGGATATACAAAATAAGGAAACGAGAACTTCCATCAACGTGAAGCCTTTATGGTTGTTGAATCGAGCGAATTTCTTCATCTTGAAATCCCCCTTTCTCTATGTGTCCCATATGCACTTGAGAATTTGTATAAGATACAATAAGTTGTGCTAGAATGATACAAATAAGCAAAAAGAACAATGTTTCTAAAAGGATCATCCCTTTTTTATTCAACATAGATTCTTCCACTTCCCAGCTGTAATACGATTTTCTTTTGATATCCTTGAAGTGAACATGTGATTGTTCCTGCTTTCGATATCGTTCCTAGCGGTGTAAAGTGAAATCGAATACTTGAACAATGCATTGAAGAAGAAAACGTTTCTAAGTCATTATTTATATGATAAGAATCACCCTGGAAATCGACAGAAATCGTTTTTTTCTTCGCTATACTTTGTGCTTGTGCATACAGTAGTTTGTGATAGATTATCTTCATTTCATATGAAAGTTGCAAAGATGATTGAACCTTAAAAAAAAGCAAACAAACACCTAAAACCGCGATCACGCTTAATACCAACAAAACTTCTATCAGTGTAAACCCTTTACTTGACATGTGCTTCTCCATCACTGATTTCAATCATATCCCCATTGGGACATCGTCTTTGTGTATCCTTTAAATACCCTTTACTTATTAAATCCTGAATACTTGTAGGTGGCAATAAATTTTCTACTTCATACAATAAAATCTGTGCATTCGCAACCTCAACCAAAGCTTCACACCCTTTTGTTCGTATGATTTTTTCCTTTTGCTGAATATTTGGTAATGTCAAAAGAAAAACTAGCGCAATAATAGATAATACAATCATCATTTCAAGAATTGTAAAACCTTTTGTGTTATTTCTCATAAGTATCCCTCCTTCACATTTGTTCTAACATACTAAGTGGTACAAGCATGATTTGGTATACAATCAATACTACAAATCCTACAAATGTATACGAGATACATTGAATCGTGGTACTGATCTTTCGTATGTATTTATCCCAAACATACTCTTGTTGTTTCATATATGTAATTAACAATTCACATAGATTTGAAGTAGTCGCACCAATACGAAACGTAGTAATAAATGTTTTATTTAAAAGAGATGTATGTGCAATCACATCTAGCATATCTTCTCCCATCATCAAGCACTGATTCAATTCATCGATTAAATATTTAAAAAGTGAATCTGCTTGAATACTTGATAAATATCGCATTGCATTCTTTGTGGATATGCCTCGTTTTTGCATTTCAATAAGATATCCGCTAAATACATAAGATTCATAATCTACCAAAAAGAATAGCTTCTTATGTAGCTTATACAACACTTGTGTACGAAGTTGTTTATGCATCATAAGGTAACAAGAAAATCCTAGAAACAATATGCATAAGAGCGCAAAACTGATGCAGAACATCTTTATACAAAGTATAAAGAAGGCTAAAGATTGGAAACTATCATCCATAGAAAAACTACTCATCATTTGAGGAATGATCATCGTACTAAAGAACCATAAAAGCATATAAGCAAAAACAATTATACAAATCGGATAGATCGACTTCTTTAACAATCTTGTCTTAATTCCCTTTTCAAACTCCAGTAATGCAATAGAGCTATCAATCGCATCATATAAAGACATAATATTCACAAAGAATCTTAGGTGATCGTAAAACCTTCCTTTTTGCCCCTTTAACAAAACATCGATAAGCGGTGTACCTTGCTCAACATATTCTTCAATTCCGCTCATTGTAATATCCAAAAAGCGCAGTGCATCCATAGCAGGATATCCATGTTTTAATAAATCCGCAAAGAATTTCCAAGATGACAAATCAATCTGGCAAATCGTATTGTGCTTCTTCATAGCTGATCTTTTGTTGTCGGAGGGCTTCCTTGATTTGCGCAAAGATATCTTTGTGTTCCATGGGAAGTTCTTGATTATGGAAATAAAACTGTAAGTCTTCTTTTTCGAGTACTTCATAAATACAAACTCTTCCTTTCTTATCTTTAGAACCATACAGTCGTTGTGAACATACCGCAGTTAACGTATGTTTTAAATCTTCATTAGATAATCCAAATTCATTCAATCGTTTAATTGCTTCACTACAACATTTTGCATGTATGGTTGTAAATATCATGTGTCCACTCAATGCACTTCT
>JAVWJF010000331.1:1958-2295 GCA_036639195.1 Longicatena sp. | reverse complement strand
ATCTAAAAATCAAACAAATTGAAGATAATAAAGCGCAAGAAGAGTATGTAAGTGTCTATCTTGTAAATAAAGAAAGTAATAAACTAGCAGAGATTCCTCAAAAAGTTGCAGTAATGACCAATGAGGAGCCAAAACATTTCTTGACAGATTTACTCAAGAAGGTACCCAATGAAAATTATTATTCAAGTATTTCGGGTGAAGCGATTATTAATAATATTTTCTTGCTGTTTCTATCATTGCTTTAACATTTTCTTGTGGCGTTATAGAAGGCAATGCACAACCGGCATTTAAAATAAACCTAGCATTGTTTTTTGAGTTTCTAAAAGTTCTATTGTTT
>JAVWJF010000331.1:0-1948 GCA_036639195.1 Longicatena sp. | reverse complement strand
AAGATGCTTGTCTTTATGTAGAGATGAGTGGTACGTATATAGATGAAACATATCCCGAAGCAAGGCAAAAGTTGATTGTTGAAAGTTTAGTTAATACACTGGGACATTATTACGATGCAACATATGTTGTCATGACAATTGAAGGTCAAGCATATCCTGTAAAGAACATCATAGGTGATGCTAAAGGTCGTATTAAAGTTGAGTATTAGACTTTACTAAGGGGGAAAGTAGTTGAGGAAACGTATTCTATTTGGTTTAGTGAGCTTTATACTATTCATTGTTCTTAATATACCCATAGGTGCAAAAGAACTGATAGTCAATGATTTAGGAATCGTTAAGCAGTATACAGTAAGTGATAGTGAAGGCAGTGCAATGCTTTCGCGAGATGGCAATCAAGCAAAACCTGTTTTGACGAATACAATGATTAAGCAACCGGGAACTTACTTTTTGACACAAGAAGATAAAAATAAGCAATTACAGATTATTAAATTCCGTATTAATGCTTCTAAAGATCAAAATGAATGGGAAATAGGGACGACAAAAGAGCTTCCAGAGATTTTTAAGTATAGTCTTGAAAACTACAAGAAGACGATTACGATTCGATTTAAGAATGGAACGTATACGATTGATGAACTTGATCAAATGATTCATTCGATGTTGGAAGACCTTATGGCAGAATATCCGAGGCTTTCTTATGTAAGTTATAAAATGACAAGTTATGGGACGGTACATCCGAAAGTCGTCATGACATTTGATTATGCTTTAGATAATATAAAGTTATTGAAAACATATAATGAAAATTTAGATAGGCTATTGATGGATGCCATAGAAACATGTATCAAACCAGATATGAAGGCTATTGAAAGAGAAATTGCTCTCACGGACTATCTTGCATCACATATTACGTATGCGCAAAGAGATACAAACATAACACATACGGTGATGGGGGCCATGGTGGATGGAATCGGTGTATGCGATGGTTATGCAAAAAGTATCATGTATCTACTCAATAGTGTCGGGGTACCTACCTTGTTTATAACAGGGACAGCTGATGGTGGACCGCATGCGTGGAATTTAGTAAAGATCGATGGAAGCTATTATCATCTAGATTTAACATGGGCGGATTCTGATGAGAGTCGTATCGGTACTTTTTATAATTATTTGAATGAGACAGATGACTATATGAGACTGACCCATGTATGGAATACAAAAAAGTATCCTAAGGCGGAAAATAATAAATATACTTCTATGATGTTACCTGTTGTACAACCGGGAGTTTATAAGGTGAATACTAAAGCGGAATGGAACAAACTCGTAAAAACTCTGGAAGAAGATGATCTAGAAGAAGTTAATATTATCTTCAATAACCTTGAGGAAAATAAGTGGTCAGCGCAAAAACTTATCAATACAATTGTTGAAAAAGAAAATAGTAACATAAATTATTATACTTATTACAAATATAATAGTTTGATTGTTAATTATGCATTGAGCCACTAAAAACACCCTAAGCCATATGGCTTAGGGTGTTTTTAGTGGCTCCAATTTCCCATGGCATGACAAAATGGACATTCGACTTCGTTATCAGGTTTGGTACAAAGTGTTAATAACGCAGCACCCGGATAGTAGGCATCACTACTATAAGAAAAAGGATCAATGACATTAGAGAGATATTCAGGACCATAAAGGTCATACCCACACTGATTACAGCGTAAATACTTTGCCATACTATACACCACCTCGTATCTAAAGCGAAATCTCTTACTGGTAGAGTTCCCTATTTTTAGGAAATTATACATTTCTATATTTTGGAAGGATAGAAACTATGAAATTTCACATGCTAATAGATATAGAAATAGGAAGGAATGATGGAAGCAATGAAAAAAATAACATTAAGCGTTATTTGCCTAATACTTGCTTGGACTATGAGTGTTGGCTCAATTTTTGCGTG
>JAVWJF010000330.1:0-2298 GCA_036639195.1 Longicatena sp. | reverse complement strand
GTACACACAAACCACACTCGTAGCATTCTTTACTCGGTTTATACGCTTGATAGGAATTTTATTTTCTTTATATTTACTTCCATTATGGGTGGCGCTGATTGTAGATAAGAATCCGACGATGTTACACATTCCAATTACGGATGTGAACATTTATGAATTTGGTTTTCAATTGATCTTCGCAGATATTGTGGTGGAATGGATTCGTCAGTCCTTGATTCATACGCCTACAATGATATCAAGCATCATGAGTTTTGTGGCAGTGTTTGTGTTAGGGGATATGGCAATCGGGCTAGGTGCTTATACTGAAGAAGTTTTGATTATGATTGCCTTAAGCAATATAGGAAATCTATTAACACCTTCTTATGAGCTATCTCTTGCGAATAAAATATTTCGCATTGGAATTACAATCTTAGCGTTAGTTTTTGGGATGAGTGGTTTCTGTGTAGGGGTATTGCTACATTTCATTGTCTTATTATCAACGAAAACAATGAAATATCCATACCTATATCCATTAATTCCATTTTCCTATAAGGAGTTTAAAAGAATGTGGGTGGGTTCACCAATTAAAATTAAAAAGGACAAAAGTGCGTAAGCACTTTTTCTGTTATAATAAGTTCAAGAGGTGAAATTATGGAACTAACTTTAGCAACCTTACAAGATGAACAACTTGCATATGATTTCGTATGCGAACTAGAAGAACAAGATTTTTCAAGAGAAGTATTTCATAATGCATGGATAAAATCCATGGAAGATGATACCATTCAACATTATTTTCTAAAGGTAGATAATGATTTTGTAGGATTTTGTAGTTTACGTCGAATATATCATTTGCATCATTGTGCAAAAGTTGCGCAGATTGAAGAGTTTATTGTGCGTAAGGAATATCGACGTCTTGGATATGCTAGTAAGATGTTTTCTTATGTAAAAGAAATAGCATTAAAAGAGAGTTGTATTATGATAGAGTTATCAAGTTCTAATAAAAGAGTACAGGCACATGCATTTTATGAGTCGCAAGGAATGAAAGCTCGACATCTTAAGTTTACCTATCTGTTCAAATAAAAAAATCTACTCATTATTAAGAAATTTTGTTATAATACTCTTTGTGAGGTGATGACATGGCATTTACAATTACAATTGATCAGTTTGAAGGACCCCTAGATTTGATGCTTCATTTGATTAAAGATAACAAATTGGATTTGTTTGATTTGGATATGAATCTCCTTACAGAACAGTATCTACATTACCTAAATGCAATGGAATCCATGCATTTAGAAGTAGCAAGTGAATTTTTGTCTGAATTAGCTGGACTTATTGAATATAAAAGTAAAAAACTATTACCTAGAGAAAAAGTTGAAATTGAAGAAGAATATGAAGAAGATCAACGAGATCGTTTAGTGAAACGTTTGTTAGAGTATCAACGTTTTAAAGAAGTGAGTGCGGAGTTTGAAAAGAGTTATGAAGCACGCCAATTGATGATGGAAAAGCCAATGAGTGAAATCACACAGAAATGGATGAACACAACCATGGAAGGTGACCTAGAGGGGAATCCATACGATTTGATTAAGGCAATGAGTAAAGTTCTTAGAAGAGCGGCGCTTGCGCATCCTTTTGAAACAAAGATGACAGTAAAAGAATTATCACTTGATGAACGTGTTGTACAAATCAAAAGTAGATTACGCGATTGGGTAGGTAAAATGAATTTTGAAGATTTGTGTACGGATTGTACAGATTTACATATGGTAATCGTAACCTTTTTATCAATTTTGGATTTGATTAAACATAAAGAAATTACCTTTCATATTGATGAAGAAGAAACAATATGGATTATAAGGGGAGAGGTTGTATATGCATAATTTGAAAAGTATTTTAGAGGGATTGCTGTTCTTGAGTGGGGATGAGGGATTGAGTAAAGAACAAATTCTTGGTTGTATGGATGAAGATGAACAAGTAGAACACATCGAAGATACATTAGATGAATTGATGAAAGATTATCTAGAAGATCATCATGGTATTGAGTTGGTTCGATTTGGTGGGATCTATAAGTTTGTTTCAAAAGAATGTGTTCATGAATATGCGGAACGGTTGTTTAGTTCTACAAAGATGTCTACCTTATCGAATGCAGCTATGGAGACTCTTGCAATCATTGCTTATAAACAACCAATTACACGTGTAGAAATCGAAGAAATACGTGGTGTTGGCTGTGATATGATGGTGCGTAAATTGTTAGCACGTAGTTTAATTAAGGAATGTGGTAGAAGCGATGCTCCAGGTAGACCATTCTTATATGAAGTTACTGAA
>JAVWJF010000329.1:1505-2341 GCA_036639195.1 Longicatena sp. | reverse complement strand
TATTTGTTATGATTGCTACTTCAGGCTTTGGTATGTTGTTAGCAATTGCTTACTCAATTGTTATCTTAATTGTAGCCCGCAATTATATAACGAAGGTGAGAAAAAACTATCTAGATCTACTAGAGGTAACGAAAAATATTGCGGAAGGTAATCTTGAAAAAGAAGTGAATCAAGATTTAGGTATCTTTAATTCTTTTAAAGAAGATATTACTAATATTCGCTACAGTTTCAAGAATGCGGTTGATGAAGAAGTAAAGAGTCAGAAGATGAAAACAGAGTTAATTTCAAATGTTTCCCATGACTTAAAAACTCCATTAACATCTATTATTACGTATACTGATTTACTAAAGCGTACTGATATTACTGAGGAAGAGCGCACTAATTATTTTGAAACCTTAGAGCGTAATGAAGTACGTTTAAAACATCTTATTGAAGATTTGTTTGAAGTTAGTAAAGTAAACAGTGGAAATGTGCAGTTGAATATACAACAAATTGATATCATATCTTTAATGTCTCAGGTTATTATTGAGCATGAGGATAGTATCAAAAAACTAGAATTATCAATAAAAACCAATTACAGTGATGAGAAGATATTATTAAATTTAGATTCACAAAAAACGTATCGTGTTTTAGCAAATCTAATCACGAATATCAGTAAGTATGCGATGCCAAAGAGCAGGGTTTATGTTGAAGTGACAGACTATGGTGAATCGGTTGAGTTGTCTTTTAAGAACATGTCAGCGAATGAAATAGACTTTGATCCTAACGATATTGTAGAGCGGTTTGCACGTGGTGATAAGGCTCGTAATACTGAAGGTAGTGGTTTAGGCCTAGCC
>JAVWJF010000329.1:0-1495 GCA_036639195.1 Longicatena sp. | reverse complement strand
AGGTGGTTCTTTCCGCATCTATGTCGATGGTGATTTATTCAAAGCAGTCATGCGTTTCCCTAAAAACGAATTCTAAAAAAAGGTGTTATCACACATTAAGTGTGATAACGCCTTTTTCAATCCGGTTCTTTAAATCCAATATATTCGTTTGTATTTGTTGGATAATTTCAAGATATGCTTCATCTACTTTTCCTGATGGATCCGCTAATCCCCAATCTTCTTGGTGAATGCAAGGTAATACAGGACATTCTACATTACAGCCCATCGTAACAATAACATCCATTTGTGGTATATCCGTTAGTAACTTAGAATGCTGTGTTGCTTCCATATCGATGCGATACACCTGCTTCATAATACGGTTTGCATCTTGATTAATTTGGGGCTTGATCTTTGTCCCTGCCGAATAACTTTCAAACGTTTCATTGGCCATCAATTTCCCAATCGCTTCAGCCATTTGACTACGACACGAATTATGCACACAAATAAAGCCTACCTTTAGCTTTCTATTTTCCATAACTACAACCCACTATCAAGCAATATCTGTTTCACTTCTTCAACCGATAATACTTTCCCATATGCCTTTACCACACCATTCACAACAAGTGCTGGAGTCGTCATAACTCCATAACTAGCTATTTGTGCAAAATCAGTGACATATGAAAATGGTAACGAAATATTCATTTCCTGCATTGCTTGTTTGGTCGCGGCCTCTAAGGCAACGCATTTAGCACATGCCGATCCTAACACTTTAACTCCATCCTCTTGCTTACTTGCTTCTGCTTTCTGCATTGTTTCTGAAGAACAATTTCCTCCACAGCATGCCTTTGGTTCTTTCTTAAATAATTTCATATGTTTAGCTCCTCCTATATAAGTAATCCATGAAATATATTAAACATATATCCTACAAAAATAATACCAAGTGTACATATTACAATAAACAACGCTAGTAATTTAGGCTTCACTGCCTTCTTCAACATAATCATCGATGGTAAGCTCAAAGTCGTTACTGCCATCATAAAGGCTAGCACAGTACCTAATTGTGCCCCTTTGCTAAGCAATGCCTCCGCAACTGGAATGGTCCCAAAAATATCGGCATACATTGGTATCCCAATCAAAGTTGCCAAGATTACCCCAAATGGATTATCACTTCCTAAAATAGATTCTATCCAAGACGCTGGGATCCAATTGTGAATAAATGCTCCAATCGCTACACCAACCAAGATATAGGGGAATACCTTTTTAAAGGTTGAAGATACTTGTTGCGAGGCATATTGCATGCGTTCTTGCTTACTTAATGATGGCGATTCAATATCTACACTACTAGCTTGTTTAATGAATTCTTCCACATAACGCTCCATCTTAAACTTCTCAATCAAAGTTCCCCCAATAACCGCAATCAATAGTCCTAACACTACATAAATTACGGCAACTTTAGCACCGAAAATACTCATCAATAAAACTAAACTTCCTAAATCAACCATAGGCGATGAAATTA
>JAVWJF010000328.1:0-2343 GCA_036639195.1 Longicatena sp. | reverse complement strand
AAACGCCACCCTTAGCGCGTTCTTCTTTTTGTAACTTTTGAAGTTCACCCCATAATTTGTTTGTAGCCTCACTTGGATCTGCTAAGAATGATTCATCCCCATCATATGGTTTGTAGTTGTTTTGAATGAAGTCACGTACGTTCACTTCTTCTTTCCAAATACGACCTTCAAAGCCTTGCCATTCATTACGATTGTTTGTTGTCATTGTTCTGCTTTCCTCCTAGTCTTATAACGTCTATATTATACTTTGATTTGTTTTTTCATGCAAAGCAAACGCCTTGCAATTCTTACAAATCTATATAAAGAAAGAGCCTAACACATACTGGACTCTTCTGCCCAGACGGTCGGCTCTGCTTAACATTATACTCCCTGTGGTCAATTCCACTTCCGTCAGTCATATAACTACTTATAATTTACCATTATTAAATGCAATCGTCAACACCTTTTCTTCATGAATTTAATTACATTTCTTTTCATATCCTCTGTAAATAAAGCATGTTTATTTTCATGAAATTATACTCTATTTTTACGTTTGTTTTTTAAGCGTTTGAATAAATAGTGAAACCACTCTTCCAATTCTTCTTTATTCGTAAAAACACGCGCAAGGATATTGGGATGTTGTTTACTTTCCACAATCGCCACTTGTCCTCCACTTCGCATTGTTGAAATAGCTTCTTCATAAATTATTTGCGTATCTTTCTGAAAATTAAAATCTTCATTTTTATACTGTGCCGCAATCTTGATAATATCTGCGTAATAAATGGTATATACAACATTTGCTGGTTGCCCAAACACACGAACCATTGCTTCGTAGGTAGTTAACCATACATTCCCGCTCTTTCGTATCTCATGATCTTCAAACTTGTTTCTCTCTACTGCCTTACGTAGTGTATTACCATCAGAAAATCCCCATTTTTCTGCTGCTTCGCTAAACGTTAACACCTCATTCAAATCTACCATAATCTACTCCTGATAGCTTGTGCTATTCTATTTTCTAAGGACTTACTTACCTTGCAGCTTTTATTTCATTCCATAACGATAGGGCATCCATAATACCAAACACCCGTTGATCTATCATATGTGGTAAAATATCGCTTCCTACAAAAGCTTTCTCTATACGATGCATCATATATTGTGCTTGTGGAGCTACCCATATTTGTGATATTTTATGTTGTAAATCATACATCCTTACATTATAACGCGAATCTATCATTGAAATAGAACCATAAGCAACACAACATTCATATGTAGTAGACAAGTGTTCATATGTTTCCAAGATATTAGAAAGAGAATCTACATATAAGGATTCATTTCCTTCCAGCTTGCCTATCTTTGTAGCTAACATATAGGAGGAACGTTGTCCAAAACAACCGATAACTATGAGTTCCATAAAAATTCTTCTTTCAAGAATTTATCGATACGTTCTAAAAACTGTAGTGGTTGATCCTCATAGATTTTGCGTCCACTATATGGGAAGGATTCATAAACAAGGAAAGGATTCTTCATTCTAACCAAGGCATCAATAATGTATCCTTCTTTCGCAATCACATCTTCACTTCCCTGCATCAATAATGTAGGTACAGTTACATCATGTAATGCATCTTCACTTGGATGATCAAATAACCAACTAGAAATAGCCGCAATATGACGCAATGGAACCGATGTATTTTTATCGGAATGTATCCATTGGTTCACATGTTGATTTTGAAAAAATTGTACAGGTGTTTGATCTTCTAGAATAGTTACAAACTTTTTCAGTTCATTGTTTCCTCTTTCCAACGCACGATGTTTTAACATTCGATAAAACGCATCAGATGCCTCACTCGTCAACAACAAAATCGGATTCATTAAAATCATACCATCAAATACATCCGCATTATGATGTTGTGTTTGAAGTGCAAGAAACCCCGATAAATCTTCCGCACACAACAGCAAAGACTTACAAGGAAAACGTTCTCTTATATCTTTGGCAACACAAACCACATCTTGCATGCATTCTTCAAATGAAATCCCTTGTTTTAAATCATAATACGAAAGCCCACAACCTCTTTGATCATAAAACACACAACGATACTTATCACATAGCTTTTGCATTGCCTCATGCATAATCAAAGGCCAAGCACCACTCCCCGGTCCTCCATGCAAAAACAACAGCACCATATCGCTCTCTGTCTTTGATGCAAATGTTTGTAAATATTCGTTCCCAGCTTTTACTTTATACTTTATCATATTCATCACCCTGTCACTACTTCGTGACAATATATTTTTATTTTAGCAGATGAAGTAAAAATTTTCAAGTATCAAAAAGAGGCTGTAACGAAATAGACACATTTGGAAATTCAG
>JAVWJF010000327.1:0-2357 GCA_036639195.1 Longicatena sp. | reverse complement strand
TGCTTTTCAAAGTGCTTAAAAGTACTTTGAAAAGCAATTCTTTACGGAAGATTAGTAGGTACATTAAGCACAATGCCTTTTTATGACTACTTGGACCACTCTTTGCTTATAGTTAACCTTTATCAATTTTATACAGTAAAACATATTACAATACATACTTACTTAGAGCTGGGTAGGTCGCTTGAAAGAATAAGCACCTCAGCTTTACATGAAAAGCGTAAAAGACAAACTATCTTTTCACGTATAGAAAGTTACTTCGAAGGATTCGCTTATTTTGGAAAAACTTAGGCTTAAATTAACGCCTATGATTCCTAAATGATTAGTTATAAATTTAATATTTGAATTATAGATTTCAACAATTTTAGTAATATCATTTGGCCTAACTTCTCTAACACTATATAAGCTCATAATACCTCCAGCTTACCTTTTACAGCACATATGGAGTCACCTGATAGACATAATAATTCAGCCAGTTGGAGAAAAGAATATACGCATGAGACCGCCATCTTACATCTGGTCCTTTATCCATATCATTGTCAATAAAATAATGATGTGGCATTTGGATAGGTAAGTCACGCTCCAAATCTCGCTTATACTCATTCCCGAGCGTCCATGGGTCATACTCTGCATGTCCTGTAGCAAAGATTTGCTTACCATCTGATGAAATGGCTAGGGCTACGCCTGCTTCCTTAGAGTCTAACAAAACATATACACCTTCACATGCTTTTACATCTTCTCTACATACTTCTGTATGTCTTGAGTGTGGAATATAAACAGTATCGTCAAAGCCATAAAGTAGTGGTGCTTGTCCTACCAATTTATGGTTAAATACACCAAAGCGTTTCTCTTGCAACTCGAACTTCTTAATTCCATAGTGATAATACAGCCCTGCTTGTGCTCCCCAGCAGATATGGAAAGTGGATGTCACATGATTTTTTGTCCATTCCATAATGTCAGTTAACTCTTGCCAGTATGTAACTTCTTCAAATGGCATTTGCTCTACCGGAGCACCTGTAATAATCATCCCATCAAATTTCTCTTCACTAATTTCATCAAAAGTTTTATAAAAAGTATTGAGATACTCACTTGAAGTATTTTTGGACTCATGAGAAGCAGGTCTTAACAAAGTAATATCAATTTGAAGAGGTGTATTACCTAAGAGCCTTAAAAGTTGTACTTCTGTATCTTGTTTCACAGGCATTAAGTTTAATATAGCAATTTTCAGTTCCCTAATATCTTGTTTGATTGCTCTTTCTTCATCCATAATGAAGATATTCTCTCTTTGCAAAATTTCTGCTGCTGGTAATAGATTTGGTACCCTAATTGGCAATGTACTTCCTCCCTATCGTTGATACGCTTGTCGGATTTTTTCTTCTAATTCTTTATTGAATTTATTGAGTTTATCCACATTTCCTTCTTCCCATAGACTCCAAAACATTTCATAGACTTCATTCATGTTATTTTGTTCATTGGTTTTTGCAAGTGCCTGCACATTTCCAAAGATGTCTGCAACCACACTTGATTCTGCCTGGAATCCTTCTTGGGCTTTAAGTACTTCTTCACGTATTTCTGCCATTTCTTGATCTAACTTATGGGCTGCTTCAGCTGCTTTATTAAGTCGCTCTTGTATAGCTTCTGGCATATTTTGCTTATATTTGTACCTCAGAGAGTGTTCGATAGTTGCCCAGAAGTTCATGGCAAGGGTACGAATTTGTATCTCTGCAAATATGAGCTTTTCTCCTTGTGCCGTTTGCACTGGATATTTTATAATCATATGATAACTACGATAGCCACTTGGCTTTAAATTACTAATATAATCTCTTTCTTCTACTACAAACATATCTTTTCCATGGCGTGCACGGATGATTTCTCTTACTTTATAAATATCTTCAACAAACTGGCACATAATCCTTAAACCGGCAATGTCTTGCAAATCATTTTCTAGATGGTTTACATCAATGTTTCTTACTTTAGACTTAGCCAAGATACTATCCATTGATTTAACTCTGCCTGTCACAAATTCAATTGGAGTATGTAAATTATTCTCCTTATACTGCTGTCTAATACTTCTTAGTTTAACTTTTAGCTCTGAAACAGCTTGTTCATACGGTGCTAAAAATAATTTCCATTCATTATCTACCATTTTATTCACGCCCTTATTATTAAGCATACATCGTTTATTTTATCATAAGTGATGATAAAACGTTAGATACAGAAAAAACAAGTTTAAAATTGTTTTTATTTGAGAAAACATGTAGAATGTTTAGTGAGGTGGCTATATGTCGAAAGAAGTGGAAATAGAGTTCAAAAACATGCTAATTAAATAATTGGGGAATTGATGCTGGTGCAACAGAATC
>JAVWJF010000326.1:0-2435 GCA_036639195.1 Longicatena sp. | reverse complement strand
GTTGAACGAAAAGGGACACAAATTCAAGTTTCAGATCAAGTGCTATTCTTTGATGATGAAACTGCATTTAAAGGAACTGCAAGATATGATGGTAAACCTGCTGTAGCAGAAGCGTTTGGTATTGTGAATATAAAAGGACTTGCGCCAACTACAACTTGTGCATTCGCTGCCGATACTGCTAATACGCCTGCTTCTGAATAATGGAAAAACTTAAAATTTTAAAAGCAGATCTCCAGATTATTAACACAAGTAATGATGATTATTTAAACTTCCTTTTAGAATCGTCAAAAGGAAATATGAAAAGAGCTGGAATACAGGAGGAAGATACTTTAGAATATTCCCTCGCTAATGTTCACTATGCAGCTTATCTTTTTAGAAAAAGAGGAAGTAATGATACAGCAATTCCAGAATACCTTCGCATAGAACTAAGAAGGTTGAAAATGTCACAGAATCTAAAAAAGGATTGAGCTTATGTTTGACGATGGAATAATGCATATTTGTTGTGCAACGAATATAGCTGAAAAAGGTAATGTTCCAAAATACATGTGGGAATTGAAGGCGATGTCATACTTTAAATTTGAAAAAGTTGGTATTACTCGCTTTTATTCCGCTTTAAATGCAGATAGAAAAATAGATGCTTTGATACGTATTTGGAGAAATGAGGATGTTGATACAAAAGATGAATGCATACTCAATGCCTTAAAAGTATATGAAGTGGTCCAAGTTCAACACGGCAAAGATGAAGATGGTTTAGATGTGACATGGTTATCATTACAAATAATTAAAAATGATTGAGAAACTTAGCAAAGTACGAGATGCTCTTTTAGAAGTTTCAGATAATGTTCATCATTACACTGGAGATTCAAAAAATAACACATATATTGTATGGATGGAAGACGGTGAAGGTGATTCATTATTTGCAGAAAATGCAAACAATGATATGTCCATTAGCGGTACGATAGATCTATTTACAAAAGCAGAATATGATATTCTTTGTGAAAGAATACCTGAAACATTATCAAAGAATGATATCTGTTGGAAATTGAATTCCGTACAGTATGAAGAAGAAACAAAGCTTATTCATTATGAATGGATATTTGAGGTAGTATAATGGCGAAACTAGAAGTAACAGGTTTGTGCGATCTTATTTCAGCATTAGAGAGGACCGCAGGAAAAACAGAAGAAATTGCATTCAAGTCATTATATAAAGGCGCAAAAGTGATTGCCGATGGTATAAAACAAGAATTGGAATCACTGACTGTTGATAAAAAAAGAGGTAACAAACATTCCGCTGTAACGGAGCAAGAAAAAGATGATTTAATATCTAATTTCGGTATAGCAAAAGTACAAGTAGTTAGCGGAGAAATAAGCACAAAGATTGGATTTAAAGGATTTGGAAGTACAAAAACAAAGAAGTATCCAAATGGTGTACCTAATCAATTGTTGATAAGATCGATAAACAGTGGAACATCATTCAGAAAGAAAAACCCATTCATAAGAAAGACTGTTAATAATCTAAAAGAAGATGCAGTTAAGGCTATGGAGGAAGAAGCAATAAAAATAATAAAGGAGGAATTTAAATAAAATGGCTACAACAGGTCTATCAAAACCGTTCGTTGCAAAATATTCAAGTGACGGAAGTGGTAAAGTTTCATTTAGTGATCTTCAATCGGCTGATAAGTTGGTTGAATATAGTGTGGATATTACTTCAACAGAAAGTAACCCATTGCATGCAGATAACATGATTCAAGAAAATGATCCAGGTTCATTTTCTAGCGGTAAACTTAAGGTTAAGACAACAGAGTTCACTGGGAATATGTCAGAAATGTTTTTAAATGCAAAAGTTGTAAAAAGAAATATTGGAGATAAAGAAGTGGATGAAATTGTTTTTGATGATGATATGATTGCTAATGAATTAGCATATGGGCTGATTGAAGAACATATAATCGATGGTGTAAAGTGTTATTTGCCAATTGTATTTCCAAGAGTACTGTTTTCAATTCCAGGAACATCCGCAACAACGCGAGCAGATAAGATTGAATGGCAAACACCTGAAATTGAAGGAATCATATATCGAAGCGATCAAAGTGATGTGTATTATAACCATCCTTGGAGATTATCTCCAAAAGAACCTATGTCAACAGAACTTGATGCGGAAAAATATATTAGAGCAGTATTGGCAGAGAAAGAGATTACACCAAATGGAGAACAATCACCACAAAGTATCAATGTTGAATTACCAACACCTAAAGTAAAAGAAGTATCAAAATAGAATCTATGGTGGTATAATATGTATAAGGAGTGATAGTATGACTTATATGAATTATGCTATTTCAAACAGAGTGGTAGGGAAAAAAGGAAAATTACATGAAAAAGACACATATTTCAAATATATAATGATTGATATGTTGTTATGTATGGTCCTTGTTTTTACT
>JAVWJF010000325.1:0-2436 GCA_036639195.1 Longicatena sp. | reverse complement strand
TGCTTGTTGCCAAACTTTATGTTTTTTCTTAGCTACTTCATAGAATTCGCTTTCTTGAAGTTTGATATTCACTCGTTCTTTTGTATTGATAAACATGAAGTAGAACAGCACATTGGCAATTACAATGCTAATGCCTAAGCCAAGAACAATTTCAAATATATATGGTCGAAGTAATCCTTCCAAAACTGCAAAGATAGAAAACCACACATAGGTTTGACGATCTTTAATTTTCATCATTTTTTCATACTTCGTATCAAAATAAACACCGCGAATGGTAAATGTACTTGGAATGATCTTAGTAACATAAAAGTTTCCTCTTTTTTTAATTTTCGTTGTGTTGTTCTTCTCCATTTGTATTCCCTCTTTCTTTTTATTCCATATTAGCGTGACGATAATGCATTTGTTCTTGTGTTTGGTGACGTTCTTTTTGAATACTCATAGCAATTGCATCACAAGTCAACCAAGAAAGTTGTTCAAACATATTTCCAGCTGGCTGTAAGCTTTCGCTTTGATTTTCATCTTCTATTTTATCCGTTTTACCTGGTAGTACAACACAAGCATCTGCCACACTACCAATCTTGTTTTGTGGGAAAATTGTTATGGTAATCACCTTTGCTCCTTCCTTATTAGCAAGGAATGCATTGTTTACATGACTTGCGGTATTACCAGAACCAGAAATAATAAATAGGACATCATCCTTACGGATCGATGGTGTCGTTGTCTCCCCTACAACGTACATTGTAAGTCCCAAATGCATCATACGATTGGCGAATGCTCTTGCGACAAAACCTGAACGACCGCTCCCTCCAACAAAAATCCGTTTCGCTTTTGATAACATTGAGATAGCCGTATCTAATTCTTCTTCTTTTATATGTGTTGCATAGGTTGCAAGTTCTTGTCCTATTCCAACAATACTCTCACTTGTATTCATATTCCTTCACCTAGCACATTTTTTCTTTAATTCGTTTAGCTTCTTCCAAAGGATTTGCATGATTACAAATTCCAGAACCTACAATGATGATATCTGGTTTTAATGCTACATACTTTTCAATCGTTGAGCTATTGATACCACCAGCCACAGCAACTTTTGCATTTTTTACCAAGGATTTTACCTCTGTTAAATCTTCAAGTGGTGTTCTACCTGCATGTTGTTGATCAGCTCCAGTATGCACAGCAATTACATGTACACCGATTTCTTCTAATGCTTTGATTTTGCTAGGGAAATCTTGTTCACAAATTAAGTCTACCACACATTGTTTGTTGTAGCGATTGGCAGCGTCCACACAACCCTTAATTGTTAATAAATCCGTAACAGCAAGGACAGTTGCATATTCCGCATTTGCATCAAATGCAAGCTGTGATTCATAATCTCCTGCATCCATAATTTTAAGATCTGCTAAAATTTCTTTTTCAGGAAAAGCTTTTGCAAATAACTCTACTGCTTTTGTACCTTCTCGTATAACAAAGGGTGTACCTATTTCGATGATATCGATATAGTTTCTTAATTCCTCACAGAGTTTCATACCTTCTTCAACACTTACTTCATCTAATGCGATTTGTAATTTCATACAATTATCCTCCTATTTTTTAAAGTCCTTATAATACTGTAAGATACATGCAAATAAATCTGTATCTGATGGAATTGTTGTAAAGTTGGTAATCGCTTTTTCAATTCCTTCGTTGCGGATAAAGTCTTGAATCTGTTGTGATTCTTCATCTTCCAAACTATCAAATGTAAAGGCAGCTGCAATTGCTCTAGCAATGTTTTGATATGGCATCCCTAACTTCATTGCTTGTATAGCAGGTCCTGATAAACGATCATTGGGATGAAGTTTACGAATTGGATTACGGCATACACGAACAACATAATCTGTATTTTTACTAGACAAATATCGTTCCAATGCAAATTCAATATACTCAGCAAGTTCCGCATAATCAATATTGTGTTTTTTACTTAACATCTTCCCTACTTCACACATTTGATCACGTACTTCTTTGTATACCTCTGGATCTGTAAAACCATCCATCATAATTGTATATCCACGTAGATTTCCAAGATATCCACATGCACAATGACCACCATTTACCACAAACAATTTACGATCTAAAGCAAGATTTATATTATTTGTATAGGAACCATCCTTAATTGGTTTCGAAGTCGGATCATATAAACGATCTTGTTCAATAGCTGCTTCAAAGGTATCTCCGACTTGTATGATACTTTTTCCATCTTCTTCGATATTCATAACCACACGATCTGTAATTGTATTTGCAAAGCAAGCTACCTTTCCAATGGTTTCTTCGTTTAACTCTGGTGTACATTTTAGGATTTCTTCCTTTAATGTATCACTTGCACGATATGCATTTTCAAACGCAAGGATATCGATAGGACGAACCCCTTTTTCCAAACGTTTCAATAATCCTTTTCCAATCACT
>JAVWJF010000324.1:0-2492 GCA_036639195.1 Longicatena sp. | reverse complement strand
ATAATGAGAAAAAGATGATCTATCGTTTGATAAATCATCTTTTATATTCCTATAGTTCAATAATATTTCCTTTTTTATCCGCAAGAATAACGCTCATATTAAGCTTTTCTTTTACTTGGGTAGGAATTTCATTCCATTGTCTACGATATGCTAAAGAATCATTGAACGCAAGACTATAGTGTGTCTTTGTATCATCGATATGTTTGATGACTTCACTTAACTTCACTGGTAGTGTTTGCTTTCTTCCTCTTCTTATTCCTTGTACATTGATTACCCATCTTTGATTTTCATTATGAGCATCAATGACTTCTTTATTTTCAATATATTCCCAACCATGTTCTGCCAACCAAGATTTGATAAGATTTGATAAATCTTCTGTATTGCGCTTCATCTTAGCTCTTCTTGCGGCTAATTTTTCTTCTTCACTCTTTGCAGGTCTACCTCTTTTTTTATTTGGGAACATTCTTTCTCTGCCTTCCATTTGCTCTATGTAAAAACGAACAGTTAAATGAGAACCAAACCCTGTATTCCCTTTAGGTTTACGTAATATTTCATCTCCATCCAACATCAATTTGTAAATTGCTTGGCAACATGTTGGCATCGTTGCATGATTTGGAGATACACTGGCATGTAGCTCCTTTGAGTTTACCTCAACAAATGCTTTACCATCTTTCTTTGCATCTTTTTTTAACGTCTCAATTACTTGTAAGTAATCTTTAATTCCTGGTCCTTTCATTTTACACTCTCCTTTTATTGCCTACATTGTAAATGTTTTGTTTTGTCGAATGCACGCAGAATTTGACTGATTCAATAAAAAATCAAAAATTCGTGTATAATAAAAGTATAGAAAGTGGTGAAGGCATGAGAAAGTTACAATTCAAAAAAATTCTTTCCATATTAGATGCGATTGAAATACAGGGAATTGCATATAAGGATGCGACTGTTAAAGTATATGATGCACTAGCAAATGAGTACTTCTCTATGAAGATGGAGGAGATAAAACAAATATTAGATTTTCTCAAACAGAAAAAACTACTAAAAGATTCTAGTAATGGAATTGATTTATCCCCAGCCGCGACTGTATATGCTAAGAGTAATCAAAATTCTGGATTAGAGGCATTGTCGATCTTTGAATCCTTTATTCATGATGAACAAATTTTCTCATTTTATCAAATGCAAGCAAAAGAAAATAAGTTCATAAATCGAGATGAAGTTCTTCGTTATATTGATCATGAAAGCTTCCAATTTATGACACAGACTTCTCTTTTTGAATATGAACAAGATCAAATTCGCTTCCATCCAAAACTAATGAGAGGCATACAAGATATAGTAGAAGAGTACCGTAATGAAGAACCACCTCTTGTCTCTGTAACACTTACCGCACTTTATACATCGACTATCGTAGCACATGAAGATTTACGTATTGATTATAAAAACACAAATGCAAAGATGATTGATTATGAGGCAAAGCATGTTATCTTAAGTATTATTCCTAGAAAGGGTATTCCTCATGATCGTGATGAAACAAAAGCACTACAATCTTTCTATAAAGATACCCTTTTCCATGAGTTTGATCATGCGTGTCCTATATGCAATATATCCATTGCTCATATGTTAATCGCTTCGCATATAAAACCTTTTAGAGATTGTGCTCACATCTTTGAAGCTATCGACCATAACAATGGTTTATTGTTATGTCGTAATCATGATTACTTATTTGACCAAGGCTATATTTCTTTTGATGATCGTGGGTACATTATCATCAGTGAAGAACTACTTAATATGAACAATCTAGAAACATCCTTTGTCATACATAAGAATTATCGATTGAACGAAATCTATCTTACAAAGAATAGGCGTTTATTCTTACAATACCACAGAGAACACATCCTAAAGAAGAGCATGTAAAAAGCAGCCAAATGGCTGCTTATTCTTCACCGTCTTTATCGTTTTTTGATGGTAAAATAAATACTTGTTCACCTGGTTTACTGACTAGATATCTTCCTCTAACAAATCGTTTTACATAATCCGGATTTTCTAGATTCGCTTTTTCTTTTGTCAAAGAAGCCTTTTGGCTTTCTAACTCATCTACCATTTCTTGTGATGCAGAAATTTCTTTTCTTAACTTGATAGTCATTAATACATCTTGTGCTGCTGTATAAATTAGGAAGCAAGCAATAAATATTACAAATACACTAAACGCTGTTTTCAATGGACGTTTCTTGCGTCTTTTTTTTGTGGTCGTGCGTTTCAAGTTTTCGTTTTCTGACATTTGCTCTCCTCCTTTGCATTTTCTTCTTTGGTACTCTTATTATAGCAAGTATTTTCTGTTTTACAACCCTGAGTTTCTTAAGAAATGGACGCAAAATTTTTTTTATACTTGAGAATAGGCCCATAAAGACATGCAAATAGAAAGCATAATATATAAGTACTCCAATCATAAAGATAACGACTAAATAAAGATTAGTGATACCACCGTTGATGTTATATAA
>JAVWJF010000323.1:0-2525 GCA_036639195.1 Longicatena sp. | reverse complement strand
TGCTAGCCCATCAGCGATGGTGAATTTTGACAGGATGCAGAGGTTGTGGAGAAGTAGTTTTCTCAGGTTGAGCTAGATAATGTTGTGTATTTGAGATCAATTTTTGATAAAAAAAAGCCAGAAAAAAATAGTTACGACTGTGAGAATACCGAAGGATTATGTAATTCCAAAGAGTTAAGTATCTGTAATTAATTTGGATTTTATCTTTGCAATAACTATACAGAATAGTCTGTATAGTTAAATAGTCTTTGCTACCATGCTACCCAAATAATACTTAAAGAGGGTTTTTAAGGTGGCTACGCCATATATCGTGATTGGTTGTCCTACAACAGGAGGCGGAAAAGTTATATCAGGCAACAACATGTTCTTGATAGAAGGCTTCCCTGTCGCATGTGTTGGAGATAAAGCTACGTGTCCGAAACATAAAACTGTTTCGACGATTATAAGCGGTGATCCACACATGCAGATCTTTGGTAAATCTGCAGCACGCGTCAATGATTCTTTGTCATGTGGTTGTAAATTACTACCAAAACAAAATTTAGTTGTTCAGGATAATGGTGGAAGTATTCGCAGTGACCAAAGCACTCCCCCAACGATGGCGCCAGCACAGGATAGCTTTGTAAAGGACAACTCGAATAAAGAATATGGAATACAATTCCAATTAAAGGATGAACAGACGCAGAGAACGTTTAGTGAAATTCCATATTCGATCATCTACAAAAAGAATGGGAAAATAGAAACTGGGTGGACCGATGAAGATGGTAAAACTCACTTCATAAATGCAAATTCACCAGATGAAGTTGAGTTTCAAACAATTGATGCCTCAAAACCTCTCCCCCCGTTATAAGGATTATAAAAATGACACCAGATAGAATATTTTCACCAACTCTAATCCCATCCTTAGATAATGAGGTAAAAGTCTGCCATGCAGATGAATTATTAGATCCTTTACTTTGTAATAGTATCGTTAAAGTACTTAACTATCATACAACGGTACCTTACACTTTTATGATGAACCAGGCTCAATGGGATTGGATAAAACAGAAATATCCCTTTGAACATGATTTAGCTATTCGCTTTGGGCTTGAATATGACTTGCGCCAGTTTAGCGATGCATTATTAGAACGCTATTCTTTTCATACAATGATGTATTTAAAGTTCACCTTGTATACACAAAAGCATTCAAGAAATAAAGGGGCAGAAATGATTTTAGAATTAGCAAAAGATTCTTTTACTGCTCGAATGGCGATTGCTAAGAAGAATTTTGGTGAAATCATTGATTTAGCATTATCGAATGCGAGCAAACCTGTTCTTGTAGCAAATGCTTTGGCAGTGTTTACCAATAATGGGCCTTTTGGAATTAATGAATATATGTATGAAAATGTCTTCGGGCGCTCATATGATAGGGCAACAGTTTCTCAATATATTCAAAACTACAACTACACTCCACCTAAAAACCGTTTTTCACTATGAAAATGAAATTAATCCCCGTACTTGCTATTTCATGTTTATTCTTAACATCTTGTAAAGCATCATCTGATAAAGATGATATTGATCAATTTGTAAAAGTAGATCTGAAAAACTATGCAACCGATAACTACAGAGTTTTTATTGAAGCAAATAAAAATTTCTCTAATGACCCTGCATTAAAAGAAACGCTGTTTAATAATACTTACGTTAAGTTGGAAACAGCTCGTAGTCTTTTAAGTGAAGAATATCCTGATTGGGTGGAAGGCTTAGACCGTAATGGTTTTGATTATGCAGATCTCAATACGATATGTTGGATGACGGTCTATATGGAAAATTATGTAGGTACCATTGGTGAGAAATATAGAAAAGATCTTAAAGTCGAAACTTTAAGTGACGTACATCGACTCTATGAAGAAAGAAAAAAAGTCATCAAGTTGAGGGATACTAAAGATCAAACTGCTAAAAATTTTGTTGAAGTATGTTCTTAAGTGCAACTAGTTCAATATTTCTAGATGGTTCTCCTCGATTTTCTAGGCGTACAGTTTGTGTCACTAGTAAAAGTAATGAGTTAGAAGTTAGATATATTGAGTCTGGTAAATCAGCTTGTGATTGATTCATGATCTATAGCAATCAAAATTCCGATTTTGATCACTCAACTGGTGAAATTGATTTAATGGAATATGAAAACCGTAATTAAAAAAATATTAGGGGCTGTACTAGATTAGCACTATGTTAGTCTAAAAAAATGAAGATATCTAATTGTAAGTTAAATAGAAAAGTGCAAGTTCGATTGCTTGAATTTTTTGTACTGGAAGTAACCGCTCGTTCGGCTGCTGATTTACTGGATATTCACCCCATTCAGCAGCCCTGTTTTACACTAAAATTAGGCAAGTTATAACTTACTATTTAGAGCATGAAGCCTCTGAAATATTCGACGGACAGGTCGAATTGGACGAGAGTTATTTTGGTGGTGTACGTAAGGGAAAACGTGGTCGTGGTGCTGCTGGTAAAGTCGCTGTATTTGGTATTCTAAAGCGTGGTGGTAAGGTTTACAC
>JAVWJF010000322.1:0-2526 GCA_036639195.1 Longicatena sp. | reverse complement strand
CCCAAATCCAATTGTAATCGCCAGCAATATACTAATACATTTTATTATCCTTTTCCTCATTATATTCCTCCTTATACTCTTACATTGTAAAGGAATAAAAAAATATTGCAAGATTTTTTCACATCAATATGTGATACAAAATAACAAATATAGCCTATCTATCATACAATAATAACACGATAGTCACATATATGTCATAAAATATAAAAGCCACACATATCACTGTGTGGCTTCTGTTTCTTTTTCAGGTTTTAAAACAGTATAGTCTCGACTAAATGGAACAGGTAAATCATTGAACTTCCAACGTACTGCCATTTTTTCAGGAATGTTTTCTACACTTCCCCATGCGAAGTTATATGTTGTACGAGCGGTCACACGATTTCCGCTTGTTTTTACTTGTGTATCTACGAAATTTACTAATGGAGTTACAACGAAATCATCATTTGTAATAATGGTTGGTGTATGAACAGGATTTGTATCCATATATACATATTCTAAGGTGATATCTAAAGACGCTCCTTTTAAGACGACTTCTTGCCTAACTGATATAATATAGTCGACATATACAGTTGTTTCTTTGGTGATACTTTTACCATCCTCTAGTATGACTTCTAATTTTATCTTATTATCTCCAGTTGGAAAGTTGTATACGCTTTGGGTGAAAGAATAAGAACTAAATGATGTTACATCTAATGGCTCATTATCATTCAAATACAGCTTAATTTCTTCGATGATAGATGCGTTTTTACTAATACTCCAATTAATCGAAATAGAGTTACCAATAGCAGAAGAATTGTAGTTCGCAGATAGTGACTTGATAACTGCTTCCTTATCACTGTCATCTTTTCCTGGTATAACAGAAGGTGGATCTACCGGTATATTGGAAGTGTTCTTATCTTGAATGATATATACTCCTAATGATAGAATCACAATCATCGCTATGGATAATAAACTAACAAAAAATTTATTTTTAATGATAAAGCGTTTCATGTTGTCCCTCCTGTTTTTATATATTATACTGTTTTATCTAGTAGAAAGCCACATTTTCACGCAATTTAACATTATTCCATAAGAAAAGAGTGCATTTTCACACTCTTATATTTTATTCTACTGGAACTTGAGGAACAACGATTCCATCATATTTTTCATTGATAAAATCTCTTACATCTTCAGTATTTAACGCATCAATTAACGCTTTTATTTTTGCGTCATTTTTATGAGATGGTTGTACAGCAATGATGTTTGCAAAGAATTTTGATAATTCACCGTCTCTTGCCTCTGTGATAATCACTTTATCTGTGATTTTAGCGTTTAATGCATTGTTTGTATTTACAACAGCGTAATCCACATCTTGAATATTAGATGCACATACTTCAGCCTGTAATTCAACGATTTCTACTTTTTTGTTATAGGTTTCGATATCTGCCTTTGTAGCATCTAAACCTTTTCCCTTCTTCAAAGTAATGATTCCATTATCTGCCAATAATTTTAATGAACGACCTCCATTTGTAGGATCGTTTGGAATAGCAATTTTAGAACCTTCTGTTATTTCATCTAAAGAAGTATGTTTCACAGAATAGATTCCAATTGGTTCAAAGTGTACTGCGAAGATGCTTTCAATGTTATCTGTTTCTTTTGCTTTTTTAGCCCAATTTTCCATGTATGATTTATGTTGGAAGAAGTTTGCATCAAGATCTCCTACAACTAATGCTTGATTAGGTTTTACATAATCTGTGAATTCTTTAATAATCACTTCATATCCTGCTTTTTCTAATACAGGTTGAACGTGTTTGATAATTTCAGCATGTGGTGTTGTACTCGCTCCTATACGGATCACTTTATCATCATTTTTAGTGGAACCACATCCTGCTAATAATGCAACTGCAAATAAACTAACTAATATTTTTTTCATTTTCTTTCCCTCATCTTTCTTTTTCATTCGACTCTGTTTCTTATAGGCTACACATTCGACAGATTCGAACTGCCTGTTTTAATATATGTTTCATATGTTCACCTCTAGTGTGTTGCCTTACGCACAAAGATATTACCAATAAATTGAATCAACGATGTGATTAACAATAACACGATTACACAAACAATCGTTACATCGTATTGGTAAGAGTTAAAGCCATAACGAATCGCAAAATCTCCAATTCCTCCTCCACCAATCGCCCCTACCATGGTAATAAATCCAAGTAAGGAAATCAGAGTAATGGTAGTTGCACGAATGATACCTGGGATGCTTTCTCTTAAATATACTCGAAAGATAATTTCAATAGGAGAACTGCCCATAGCTTGACTCGCTTCAATTAATCCACGATCAATTTGTGCTAATGCACTTTCTACTTGTCGGGCGAAGAATGGAATTGTACCGACAACCAAAGGTACTAGGGCTCCTTCTACGCCAATTCCTGTCCCCATAATCATACGTGTTATTGGAGATATAAAACCAACTAAGATAATAAATGGAATTGCGCGAAACAAGTCTACAATCTTTCCTAAAATAAAGTAAACCACTTGATTTTC
>JAVWJF010000321.1:0-2534 GCA_036639195.1 Longicatena sp. | reverse complement strand
TTTTAATTCTTGTTGTATTTGGCGGTATGGGAAGTTATACAGGTTCTGTAGTAGCGGCAATTATGATTGGATTTATCAATATGTTCCTACAACAATTCTCAGACATTCGTATGATTATTTATGGAGCAGCATTGGTGTTGATTATGGTATTTCGTCCAAAGGGAATTTTTGGGACAAAAGAATTTACGTTCTCAGCCCTTCTTGAGAAATTTCAGAAAAAGAAGGAGGCGAAATAGCGATGACAATATTAAAAGTAAATGGACTTACCAAAAATTTCGGTGGTTTATGTGCAGTTAGCAATGTGAATATGGAAATCAATGAAAAAGAATTGATTGGTTTAATTGGACCAAATGGTGCAGGGAAAACAACGTTATTTAACTTGTTAACTGGTGTTTATGAACCAAGTGACGGTAGTATTCAATTGAATATCGATGGTACGATGAAAGAAATTGGTGGATTAAAACCATATGTAGTTACACGCATGGGTTTGGCTAGAACCTTTCAAAACATTCGTCTATTCAAAGATTTAACAGTATTGGATAATGTGAAAATAGCGATGCATAAAAATATCAAATATGGTACGATACAAGCTATTTTACGTACTCCAAACTTCTATAAAGAAGAACGTATCATCGAAGAACGAGCAAAAGAATTATTAAAAATTGTAAATTTATTGGATAAACATCAAGAACTTGCTAAGAATCTTCCTTATGGAGAACAACGACGTTTGGAGATTGCTAGAGCCTTAGCAACAGAACCAAAAATTCTATTTTTGGATGAACCAGCGGCAGGTATGAATCCACAGGAAACAGCAGATTTAACAAATCTTATTCATCAAATTAAAGATGAATTTAATTTGACAGTTGTATTAATTGAGCATGATATGTCATTGGTTATGAAGATTTGTGAACGTATCTATGTGTTAGATTATGGTAAATGTATCGCCAATGGAATTCCAGAAGTTATTAAGAATGATAAGCGTGTCATAAAAGCATACTTAGGGGAGGATATTTAAGATGTTAGAAGTAAAAGAACTAAATGTCCATTATGGAGTTATTCATGCCTTAAAAGATGTTTCTATGGAAGTACATGAAGGTGAAGTTGTTTCCTTGATTGGTGCCAATGGAGCTGGAAAGACTACTCTTCTTCATTCCATAAGTGGACTATTAAAGAAAACCAGTGGAGATATCATCTTCCTAGGACATTCATTAAATAAAACAAGCGCAAAAAACATCGTAAAAGAAGGAATTACACATGTACCTGAAGGAAGACATATTTTCTCTGGCATGAGTGTGTATGAAAATCTTATTATGGGTGCCTATTTAAGAAAAGATAAAGATGGCATTAAAGCAGACTTAAAAGATATCTATCAACGATTCCCAATTCTAGAACAACGTAGTTCACAAGATGCATCCACACTTTCAGGTGGAGAACAACAAATGCTTGCGATGGGAAGAGCGTTGATGGCTCGACCTAAAATACTATTATTAGATGAACCTAGTATGGGATTAGCACCAATTTTGGTCAAAGAAATTTTCAATATTATCAAAGATATCAATGAGAAAGGCACTACTGTACTTCTTGTAGAACAAAATGCCAAAATGGCTTTATCCATCGCAGATCGTGGATATGTTATGGAAACTGGTAAAATTGTGATGAGTGGTACTGGTGCAGAATTGATTGAAAGCCCTGATATTCAGAAGGCTTATTTGGGAGGATAAAAACATGTACGTAAAGAACAGAATGACAAAAAATCCTGTATGTATTGATATAAATAGTAAAATCAGTGATGTCGTAGACATTATGAACGAGCGCGAACTGCACCGTTTACCAGTTGTTAGTGGTAAAAAACTGGTAGGTCTTGTGACAGAAAGTATGATTTCAAAGAATGGGGCATCAAAAGCAACTAGTTTGAGCATCTATGAATTGAATTATCTACTTTCTAAAACGAGTGTAGATGCTATCATGATTAGAGACGTTATCACGATTCACGAAGATCGTTTCTTAGAAGATGCGGCATTGCTTATGTTCAAACATGACATTGGTTGTTTGCCAGTCATCAATGATAACAACGAAGTTGTTGGAATCTTAACTAGCAACGATGTATTATCTTCTTTCCTAGATATTTTAGGATATCGTGAAAGCGGAAGTCGTGTTTGTGTGGAAGTAAAAGATGAGTTAGGTACCATTGGTAAATTATCAGAAATATTCGTACGCAATAACTGTAATATCACACATTTAGGTGTTTATTCACAACATAATGGATTTGCTGATATTATCATCCGTATTGATACTTTCCAAACAGATCAACTAGAAAAAGAATTAAATGAACATGGTTATAAAGTATTAAGCATTACAAAAAATCCAAATTAAGAACGACTTCCCATTGATGTGGGAAGTTCTTTTATGAAAGGACATATAGGTTAACTTTCATCTAGAAGTAAGACAGATGATTGCGCCATTTCAATAGGAGACTGTTGGATATTTTAGAGCAACATGAGCGTGAGGGCATCGTGTATCATTACCCTCATGAA
>JAVWJF010000320.1:0-2572 GCA_036639195.1 Longicatena sp. | reverse complement strand
CCTTGAGGTTAAACAAGGCGTGATTGAATTTAAAGACGTAACTTTTGCGTATAACAGTAAAAATGTCATCGACAATTTAAACCTACGCATCCGAGCTGGTGAAAAAATTGGGATCGTGGGTCGCTCTGGTGCAGGAAAATCAACACTCATGTCGATTCTGTTTGGGCTTTATCAGCCAACATCTGGAATCATCAAAGTCAATGATAAAGAAGTAAAGATACAAGATCCTAACGTAGCAACGGATTTAGGTATTGGGATGGTTCATCAACATTTTAAATTGGTGGAGTGTTTTACAGTAACTGAAAATATCATATTGGGTATGGAACCTACAAAATACGGAATGGTGGATATTAAAAAAGCAACCAAAGATATTTTGAAGCTAAGTGATCAATACGGTCTTAAAGTAGATCCAAATGCAAAGATATCTGATATATCAGTAGGTATGCAACAACGTGTAGAAATTTTAAAAATGTTATATCGAAATGCGGATATTTTGATTTTTGATGAACCTACAGCGGTGCTTACACCACAAGAAATCGAAGAGCTTATCAAAATTATGCAATTGATGATCAAAGAAGGAAAAAGTATTTTGCTTATCACGCATAAATTAAAGGAAATTAAACAAGTAGCAGACGAGTGTAGCGTATTACGCCGTGGGAAATACATAGGAACTGTAAATGTAAAGGATACATCTGAACAAGAAATGGCAGATATGATGGTTGGTAGAAGTGTTAATTTCAATATTGACAAGGCTCCAGCACAGCCAGGCGATGTGGTACTAGATATTAAAAATCTTACTGTTAAAAATGGTTCAGGATTGCCTGTTGTAAATGACTTCTCACTCCAAGTGCGAAAAGGTGAAATCGTTGGACTTGCTGGAATCGATGGTAACGGGCAAACAGAACTTGTTTATGCATTATCAGGGCTTATCAAAACTTCTAGTGGACAGATTTTATTAGATGGTAAAGATATTACAAACATGAGTGTGAAACAGCGCTGTAAAGAAGGAATGGGACATGTTCCTGAAGATCGTCATAAACATGGATTGATTTTGGATTTTATGTTGAAAGAAAATTTTATCGTTCATGCATATAATGAAGCACCATTTTGTAAGAACGGTATTATGCAAGTAAAACCAATCGATGCATATGCCGAAGAACTTATTCAAGAATTTGATGTTCGTAGTGGAGAAGGAAAGAATACACCTACACGAAGTATGTCTGGAGGGAATCAACAAAAGGCAATCATTGCTCGTGAGATTCATCGTAGTCCAGAATTGTTGATTGTTGTACAACCAACACGTGGACTAGATGTAGGGGCGATTGAGTATATTCATAAAAGAATCGTAAGTGAACGTGACAATGGTCGTGCAATCTTACTTGTTTCATTAGAATTAGATGAAGTGTTGGATTTATCTGATCGCATCGCTGTTATTTATGAAGGTAGTATGTGTGGTGAAATGGACGCGAAATCTACAAATGAAAAAGAACTTGGATTGATGATGAGTGGTTCAAAGCGAAAGGAGAGTGCTTAGTACATGAAAAAGAATCGTGATACATTAAAAATATCTCTGATTGCAATTGGACTAGGGTTATTGTTAGGGATTATCATAATGCTTGTTTCCGGACAAAATCCTATGGACCTATTCAAAGCATTATTAAAAGGTATAACAGGTATCAGTCCAGAATATGGAACAGGATTTAATCCACGATATCTTGGTGAGTTTTTAGTAACTAGTATGCCAATCATATTAACTGGTCTTTCCGTGGGTTTTGCTTATCGTACAGGTTTGTTTAATATTGGTGCAGAGGGACAGGTTATGGTTGGCGCAATGGCTTCCATTGTTGTGGCATTCTTGGTACCTCTTCCTCCAGTACTTCATGCAATTGTTGCGGTATTAGCAGGTGCAGTAGCGGGAGCTATCTGGGGATTTGTACCAGGTATTTTGAAAAGTAAATTCAATGTTCATGAAGTTGTAATTTGTATTATGATGAATTATACAGGTATGTATTTTGCGAACTGGATGATTCAAAAAATGCCAAATGCAACGGTATCAAAGACACCGATCATTCCGGAATCAGCTTCTTTAAGTTCTGAATTGTTGGAAAGTCTTACGAAGAATTCCAGATTGAACTGGGGAATTATATTCGTTATTATTGCGGTTTTATTGTATTGGTTCATTATAGAAAAAACAAGCTTTGGATATAGCTTGCGTGCGACTGGATTTAATAAAGAAGGTGCTCGCTATGCTGGTATGAAAGTTGATCGTAACATCGTGTACTCTATGATGATTGCTGGTGCGCTTGCTGGTTTAGCTGGTGCGATAGTAGCATTGGGTACATTCAATATGGGACGTGTATTATCATCGTTTGAAAATTATGGTTTTGATGGTATTGCGGTTGCTCTTACAGGAGCATGTAATGCGGTTGGAATTGTATTGGCTGGATTACTATTTGGTTTATTAAAAGTAGTACAACCAATCTTGCAGGTTGCAGGTATTCCAAAGGAAATTGGAGAAATTATATCTGCTTCTATCGTATTATTTGTCGCAATGCAATATGGAATTAAGATG
>JAVWJF010000319.1:0-2583 GCA_036639195.1 Longicatena sp. | reverse complement strand
TTATCATAGTGAAGATGGAGGAAACACTTTCCAAAGCAAACCTTCCAATCTAGTAAAAGATATTAACCTTATAAATGATACATCTTATATCAATGATTCTTTATTGTTTGTAACTTATTATGAGTATGGCGATATCTTTCGAAGTATTGATCAAGGAAGTACGTATGAAGCGATTAAGATAGATAACTTAGAAAATATCCATCAATTAAAAGCTCCAACAATGAAAGATGGTAGCCTACAAATGGTAGGTATAGATATCTACGAAAAAGAAGTCATCTTTACATCTAGTGATCAAGGACTTACTTGGACACGTGAATCTTAACAATCCTAAACAAATCATCTACATACAAGCAAATATTATCAAAGAACTTTCCATATAATTCATTACAATTAAATGATATAATATTTTTATATTTATTTGTGATAATCATTAAAAGGTTCGTTTGTTGAATACGATGAATTGCAATGAAAGAAGGAGTCTTATGGAAGCCCTAGATCATATGCGAAATATTGGAAAAGAAATGAAAATAAAACTTCTTTCTATAGGCATACGTTCATCGAAAGATTTGATAAGACTAGGAAGTAAAGTCAGATTTAAAACAATTCAGTCATAGTTTAAAGTGACTAGCTTACACAAAAGGAGGATTTTATTATGGTAACTCCATATGTAACATTTCAAGGAAATTGTGAAGAAGCATTGCATTTTTACGCAGATGCATTTGGTGGAGGTAAAACGGTCTTTGTACACTTAAACAATGATCCGAAAGAACCTATTATGCATGCTAGTGTAACCTTTAGCAAATATGATGGTTGTATTATGGGCACGGATGTAAAGGAAAAGGTTGTAATCTCTGGTATGGCAATCTGTGTTGTATTACCATCACGAGAAGCAATCGAGGAAATATCTGAAAAACTTGCGAAGGGTGGTAAACTTATACAAAGATTCATGCCACATCCACCTCCACATGAAAATGATGGAGGCGCAGAAGTACTAGATAAGTTTGGATATACATGGTATTTTAGTACATGACGATATTCAAGAGATTCTTGAATTAGAGAATGGCTATATTTGTATAACGGTGACTTATGATGAACAATTTATAGTTAATGAAAATGTAAGGAGGTTCACAAGATATGTGTGAAGAGTGTTATGTAGATGAAAACAGAATAACTCCATTACTTCATCCTTTGGAGTGTTTAGAAAAGCATACGCAGTACATATGTGGAACATGTGGACGATGTATTTGTATTGAACATGATCATAAACGTGGATTACAGCGATGGAACTTTCCTTTTAAGTCATTGGAAATAGCGAAGCTCTATTTACGAACTGCTGATTATACTATGAAAACATCATGTGGTATTTATGAAGTAAAAAGTGAAAATGGTAGATTGTCTTATAAGATTTTCGTAAATAAAGATGAACTTGAATTATATCTTAAGAAAAATAAAGATAAGAAATGTGAATCTTTACTACCTGTTTTTACTGTCGATGAATACAAAGAGTTTGAAAATACTCAAGTACGAAAGTTATCCGTTGATGAAATAAAGAAATATATATCAGAGAGATAGATGATAGTTTTAAGTTCTAAAGACAATCAATAATTGGAGGGGTCTTATGTATAACGATTTATTTTCGATTGGAAGTATTACCGTACATTCCTATGGTGCTTTTATAGCAATAGGAATCATTGCTGCTTATGTAGTGATGATGAAAAGAACAAAGAAAAGAAATATCAATATAGATACTATTGATAATTTATTTTTCTTTGTACTATTAAGTGGATTTTTAGGTTCAAGAATATTATATTGTATTACTGAAATAAACCAAGTTATGAAAGATCCTAGTATTATCTTTAATTTAAGTGATGGTTATGTTGTATATGGAGGTATTATTGGTGGAGTATTGGGTGGATATGTATATTGTAAAAGGAAAAAAATGCCCTTTCTACAAATTCTAGATTTAGCAATTCCATCGTTAGCATTAGCACAAGGGTTTGGTAGAATCGGATGTTTTATGGCAGGGTGTTGTTATGGTATGGAAACAACAAGTGGAATCGGTGTAGTTTTTCCAGTGGACTCTTTGGCACCAAGTGGTACAGCACTCATACCAACGCAGTTGATATCATCTGTCTTTGATTTTGTACTCTTCTTTGTTTTGATTATGTATGACAAACGTAAAAAAGAAGATGGACAAGTAGCAGCACTATATTTAATATTATATAGCGTTGGGCGTTTTATTATAGAATTATTTAGAGGAGATTTGATTCGTGGTAATGTAGGAGCCCTTTCCACCTCACAATTTATTTCTGTTTTTATTTTCTTAATAGGAATTGGATTTTTTATCACATTAACAAAGAAAAAAATGAAGAAAGACAACTAGCTCTAATTGAATAAAGCTTAGTAATAAGGTCTCAACAGGGACTGTTCGTATGCTTTATAATGTATGAAGTACTACTGTAAAAGTAAAAAGACCAGAGAATCAGTTCTCTGGTCTTTCATGAATATTGGTTCTTTAACATTTGGTGTTGGTGGATGAAAAACGATACAAATTAAGGCTTAAGCGGAGATGGTTGAAAAATC
>JAVWJF010000318.1:0-2587 GCA_036639195.1 Longicatena sp. | reverse complement strand
ACACCTAATAAAGCGGATGAAAACTTTGAAAAATTAGCAGCTATGTTTCCAAACGCTATAACAGAAACTATTGATGAAAATGGAGTTGTGGTAAGAGCGATAGATAAAGATGTGTTAATGCAAGAAATATCTTGCAAGGTTGTGGAAGGACGTGAGGAACGTTATCAATTTACTTGGCCTGACAAGAAAAAGTCGGTTCTTCTTGCAAACGCACCTATTTCTAAAACTTTACGCCCTTGCAGAGAGGAAAGCGTTGATTTTGATAATACAGAAAATCTCTATATCGAAGGCGATAACCTTGAGGTATTAAAGTTATTACAAGAGACTTATCTTGGAAAAATAAAAATGATTTATATTGACCCACCATATAATACAGGTAATGATTTTGTGTATGAAGATGATTTTACTCAGACAACAGAAGAATATATTGCGAATAGCGGCCAATATGATGATGACGGTAATAGGCTTGTAAAAAATTTAGATAGTAATGGAAGATTTCATACTGATTGGTTGAATATGATTTATCCGCGATTGAAATTAGCAAAGGACTTACTGGCAGATGATGGGATTATTTTTATAAGTATTGATGATAATGAACTGAGCAATCTTACCAAATGTTGTAATGAAATATTTGGAGAAAGAAATTGCGTCAATCATTTTGCGTGGGTTTCCAATATTACGGGTAGGCAAATATCAGGAAAAGGTGCAGCAAAAACGTGGGAAAGTATATTAGTTTATGCAAAAAATATTGATAGTATAGAAAGTTTCAATATAGCTATTACTTTTGCGAAAAAGAATATGTCGAGTTCATATAAAGGATTTAATAAAGATATACGAAAAGATGAAATGGGAGAATTCGCAATAGGTGATACCTTATATAACCATAACAGAAAGTTTAACGAAGAAACTCGTAGAAATCTTGTTTTTTCTATATTTTATAACCCAGAAACAGAAGAAATTACTTCGGGGAATATTGGTGAGAAAAAAGAAGGATTTGTAGAAATATTACCACATAGTAATGGAGATGGGGTGCATAAATATCACGCTTGGCGTTGGTCAAAACAAAAAATAGCCAATGAAAGCTATAATTTAATTGTACTGCCAACTCAAAAAGGAGGATATGAGGTATACACAAGGATTAGAGATTTTTCAAATACTTTGTTGAAGGATATTATTACCAATATATCTAATGGTGATACAGAAGTACAAAAGCTATTTGATAACGAGAAGTATTTCGATTATCCAAAATCAGTTAATCTAATACGATTATTTTTAGGAGCTATTGTGGATAAAGATGTAATAGTATTGGACTTCTTTTCGGGCTCTGGAACAACAGCTCAAGCAGTTATGCAGTTAAATGCAGAGGATGGTGGAAAGCGAAAATTCATTATGGTGCAACTTCCTGAAGAAACGGATGAAAAGAGTGGAGCATATAAAGCAGGATACAAAAATATTTGTGAAATTGGGAAAGAACGTATTCGTAGAGCTGCGAAAAAGATTGCGGTAGAGAATCCAGATGCTATTTTTGATGGAGGATTTAGAATCCTTAAATGGGGTTCTTCTAATATGAAAGATGTCTATTACACCCCAGCAGAATATCAATCTACTTTGTTTAATTCGCTATCAGATAATATCAAAGAAGATAGAACACCTGAAGATTTATTGTTCCAAGTAATGCTTGATTTAGGAGTGGAATTATCAAGCAAAATTGAAGAAACTATGATTGCTGAAAAAAAGGTGTTTAATGTTGCAGACGGATTTTTGATTGCATGCTTTGATGAAAATGTAAGTGAGGATGCTATTACAAAGATTGCAAAAGAAAAACCATATTATTTTGTAATGCGTGATAGTTCGATGGCAAATGATAGCGTTGCGACAAACTTTGACCAGTTATTTGCTACATATAGTCCTGATACCATAAGGAAGGTGTTGTAAATGAAATTTAATTTTAAAATACAACAATATCAAACAGATGCAGTAGATGCTATTGTGGATGTTTTTAAAGGTCAAAAGAGGTATGATAAAATAAGTTATATTAGAGATATGGGAAAGCAAAACGAAAAACCTCAACAGATTGAAATATTTGATCTACTGGACGATATTGGATATAAGAATGAGCTAGTAGAACTTTCGGATGACCAGCTTCTAACCAATATTCATCAATTACAGAGCCAGAATAATATCAAACATTCAGTAACCTTAAATAAGGATTTGGGACGTTGTTCTCTTGATATTGAAATGGAAACTGGAACTGGTAAAACTTATGTATATATCAAGACTATGTTTGAATTATATGAAAAATATGGATGGAGTAAATTCATTGTTGTAGTTCCAAGTATTGCTATTCGTGAAGGTGTGAAGAAATCTTTTGAGATTACTGCTGACCATTTCAAAGAACACTATGGAACAAAGGCAAGATTTTTCATATACAACAGTTCTAATTTAAAGGAATTAGATAGCTTTTCCCAGAGTGATAAGATAAATGTAATGATTATCAATACGCAAGCTTTTGCTTCTTCTCTTAAGGAAGATGGTAGAAGTAAAGAAGCTCGTATTATTTATTCAAAACGAGATGAGTTTGGTTCCC